>NZ_JBEOXI010000342.1:0-7168 GCF_040296465.1 Streptomyces sp. NPDC002130 | reverse complement strand
ACCGGGCCCTGGTCCCGGCCGCCGCGCCGGACCACACGTCCGCGGCGGACGACCGGGAGTGACAACAGGAGCAACAGCCCGGCGGCCGGGAGGCGTTGTCGCACCCCTCGGCTACGTTGCCCGCATGGGCGATTTCGTGTTGGTGGCAGGGACATGGCTCGGGGCGTGGGCATGGCACGAGGTGGCCGCGGAGCTGCGCCGCGCCGGGCACGCGGTCCGTGCGTTGACGCTCTCGGGCCTCGCGGAGCGGCGGAACACGCAGCCGGCCGGGCAGCGGATGCACGTGCGGGACATCGTGGAGGAGGTGGAGCGCCTTGATCTGCGGGACGTCGTCCTGGTCGGGCACAGCTACGCGGGCATCCCGGTCGGGCAGGCCGCCGAGCGGATCAGCGACCGGCTGCGGCGCGTCGTGTTCGTCGACGGGAACGTGCCGGTGAACAGGGAGTCGTTCCTGTCGGGCTGGCCCAGTGACCATGTACGGCGGGCGATCGACGACCACGCCGGGTACTGGCCCCCGCTCGGCCCGGAGGACTACGCGGGGCAGGGACTGACGGACGGCCAGATCGCCCGGATCGTGGGCGGCTCGACCCCGCACCCCGGCATCACGCTCACCGAGCCGGCCGCCCTGGCCCGCCCCCTCGACGCACTCCCGGCGACATACGTGAAGTGTCTCCTCGACGGGGACGAGCCGATGCCGGCCGTGGCCGCGCTCCTCGAGAGCGACAGCTGGGAGCTGGTGACGCTGGACACCGGGCACTGGCCGATGTTCTCGCAGCCGCGCGCACTGGCCCGCGTACTGCACGCGGCGGCGGCCCGACCCTGATCCTCCGGACCTCATACCGCTCGGTATCGTCGGCCGTACGGCGGTCTCGACGAGGAGACGACGAGAGGCGGGGCGTACGGTGGGCAAGCACTGGGCGGACTTCCAGTACGAGATCTATCTGAACGGGATGACGGGCGCCGTACCGCGGCTGCCCACCGATCTGACCCGGCTCGAGGAGCTCACCGAGCAGCGGCTGGGGCCCGGCCCGGTCGGTTATGTGGCGGGCAGCGCGGGCAACGGCACTACGGCCCGCGCCAACCGGGCGGCCCTGGAGCGCCGGCGGATCGTGCCGCGCATGCTGCGGGACGTGCACGAGCGGGACCTGTCGGTCGAAGTCCTGGGCCGTGACCTCCCGGCCCCGCTGGCGCTGGCCCCGGTCGGCGTGCTGTCGATCATGCACCCGGACGCCGAGTCCGCCGCGGCCCGGGCCGCCGCCGCGCAGGGCGTGCCGTACATCCTGTCGGCGGCGTCCAGCACGCCCATGGAGCAGGTCGCCGAGGCGATGGGCGACGCCGAGCGCTGGTTCCAGCTGTACTGGCCGAAGGACCCGGAGGTGGCCCGCAGCTTCCTGAACCGGGCCGAGGCGGCCGGGTTCACCGCGCTGGTCGTCACGCTGGACACGCCGTTGCTGTCGTGGCGGCCGCGCGATCTCGACCAGGCCTATCTGCCGTTCCTGCGCGGCGTGGGCACCGCCAACTACTTCTCGGACCCGGCGTTCCAGGCGGGTCTCGCCAAGCCGGTGCACGAGGATCCGAACGCGGCCGTGATGCACTTCGTCGGAATGTTCTCCGACCCGGCCAAGAGCTGGCCGGACCTGGCCTTCCTGCGGGAGAACTGGGCCGGCCCGATCGTCCTCAAGGGCGTCCTGCACCCGGACGACGCACGCCTGGCCGCCGACGCCGGCATGGACGGTGTGGTCGTCTCCAACCACGGTGGCCGTCAGGTGGCCGGCGCTGTCGCGGCGGCCGACGCGCTCCCCCGCGTGGCGGAGGCGGTGGGCGACCGGCTCACCGTCCTCTTCGACAGCGGCGTCCGCACCGGCGACGACATCTTCAAGGCCCTCGCCCTCGGCGCCCGCGCGGTCCTCGTCGGGCGCCCGTACGTCTACGGCCTCGGCCTCGACGGCCGGTCCGGCGTCGAGCACGTCATCCGCTGCCTGCTCGCCGAACTGGACCTGACACTCGCCCTGTCAGGGCATGCGACGCCGGGCACGATCGGCCCGGCCGACCTGGTGGAGGATCCGGCGTGAGGGGTGGGCTGCGCGGCGCGTTCGCCGCGCAGCCCCGCTCAGGCCCCGGGTCTCTTCGGCAGTGCGGGCGAGCGCCGAGACATCACGCGGTCCGGCCGTCGGTCAGTCTCACCTGGCGGGCCACCGGGTCGTCCTGCTCCTCGATCGACAGGGAACCGGATGTCGTCGGCAGGGGCTCGGCCTGCCACCGCTGGGCGTCGGAGGACCGGTCACGGACCTTGACGACGATGTCGGCGTCCGGGTCGTCGCCGGCCGGGGTGAGGGCCAGCTGCTCGTCCCAGCGGGGCAGCAACTCCCCCTGCACGGTGAGGTCGTAGCGCACGTCCTCGCCCCGCTCGGCATCCTCGTCGGCGCAGGTGCCGAGGACGACGACACCGGCGTCCTTGTGGGAGTCCAGGCACAGGCCGGGGTCGGCGACGCTGCGCAGCAACCCGTCGTCCTCGTACGTCCACTGCTGGGTCCACACCGTCGAGCACTCCGCCAGTTTCGTGCCCGAACCCTCCTTCGGCAGATCGCGGATGTCGAGGCACAGATCGGCACCGACGTTGCGCAGCCGGGTCACGCCCTGGGCCGCGGGAAGCCCGGCGGTGCCGGGTGGCGTCACCGACGCGGAGCCCTTGCCGCCCGCGGCGCTGTTGGAGCCGGCCGGGTCGGCCTCCCCGCCGTCGTAGGACGACGCGCTGATGATGAGCACCGTCGCCAGCACCCCGGCCGAGACCGCGCCGACGCCCGAGAGCAGTGCCCGCGAGGAGCGCAGCGCCTCCGGAACCCGTCGGGCGGGCACGGGGAGCCGGGACAGCAGCCCGTGCCGCCCGCCGCCCCGCCGTCCGCCGCCGCGGCGGTTCGTGCGAGCGCCCCGTGTGCCGTGCGAGGCACGTCCCGGGCGCGAGTCGAGGTAGCGGCGGGTGCCCCAGCCGAGCACCGCCTCTGCGATCAACGGCCCCAGCGGGCCCTCGAAATGGCTCAGTTGTTCCGCGGCGTTCCGGCAGTAGCGGCACTCGTCCAGATGCTGCTGGACGTCGGGCAGCAGTGCGCCGCCCCGGCGGATCGGGACGTCGAGGAGGCGGTTGTAGAACCGGCAATCATGGGTCGGTGCGAGTTCACGATGGGCCTGTACACATCCTCGGCGGAATGTGTCCCGCGCCTGTTCGAGGGCCGCCGCCGCGATGTCGGTGTCCATGCCCAGCAGTCCGGCCGGGACGCTTAAAGGATCTGCCTCGACCTCGACATGCCAGAGCAAACAGCGCGAGTCCGCGGGAAGTGCCTGGAATGCCCGCTCCGCGAGGGTTCGATTTTCGGGCGTCATGGACGTCGCCGCGCGCAGCCCGCGTCCTCCGGCCGGTTTCTGCAAGGCGGGCAGAACGGCTGATATTCGATCGTCGGCGGACCACTCGCGGATCGTGTCCCGCACGGTCACCAGCAGGGCCGGGCGCAGCGCGACGGCGGACTCGCCGAACGCGAGGCGGTTGAGGGTCCGGTGGAAGGCGGTCCCGGTCACCATCGCGGCGACCTGCGCCGACGAGGCGAGACAGATGACCGCGTAGTCGTGCGCCGACTGGTAGTGCCGCGCCATCAGCAGCGCCACGGAATGGGCGGCGACCTCGCCCTCCGGACTGCCTCTCAGCGGGGCGGCGAGTGATTCATCGGATTCCCCCGGATCCCCGCCGGGCGGGGGATACGGAGGACGAGGGGGGTGGGGGGTGGGCACTGAGATGGTTCCTTCCCACGCATGTGACACACAGAAGTTCTGTCGCCCAAAAAGGAGGCCCGGTTGATGCGTACCTCTTTTGGCGTAGCGCGGGAGGTGAGAATTCACCGACGGCGAATCGGACGCGGTCCACAAATCACGTGCGACACCCGGCCATTCCCCCCGCACGCGCGTTCACTCTTGCACAACCCGCACACGGCCAACAAGGCGCCCGGACAACATCCCCACCATTGACAGAAAGTCAGAAACGGGGGAACGGATGCGCGCGACTCGCACCCGTTTTCGACATTTCCCTGCGGCCTGTGTGAATCGGGCACCGGGCCCGCTTCCTCAGATCTGCCAGGAGCGCAGCCGGTCCGCCGCGCCGTAGACGTCGGTGGCTCCGGACAGCAGGTCGCGCGCGAGGTCGACGAGGGCCCCGTACGGCGGGTCGATGCCGACGCCGCTGACGAACATGTACGCCACGGCGGTCGCGCAGCCGAAGCGGGCGTTGGCCGAGGGCAGCGGCCGGAGCACGGTGATGGTGTGCAGCAACGCGGCGGCCCGCCAGGCCGGGTCGGAGTTCACCCCGAGGCGCGGCGGGTCGACGCGGTGCCGGGCGACGGCGGCGACCAGTGCGGAGAAGTCGTTGACGGTGGGCTGGTCCGGCAGGACCTCTTCGTGGCGCTGAAGCAGCCAGGGCACGTCGATGTGGATCACGGGCGCCATGGGTCAGGCGGCCCGCCCTTCGCCCTTGGCGGGCGGTTCGTCGTCGGGGAACGCGGCGGCGAACTCGTCGGCGTGGGTGGCGAAGAACCGTCGGAAGGCCTCCGCGCCCTCCTGCAGGGCCCGGTGACGGGCTATGTCGGCCGCGGCCGCTTCCCGCACGAGCGCCTTCATGGACGTACCGCGCTCCTTGGCGATCTGCCTGAGGTCCTCAAGTTCGCGGTCACTGAACTCCACGTTGAGAGCTGGCATGCCATCACGGTACCGCTCGGGTACTGACTCGTAAATACCCCCAGGTCAGGACCGCTCCCGAGAGGTACCTGGGGAAGGGACGGCCTGAGATCTGGGTCACAACGGGCCGTGCGATGTCACATTCCGGTGCCCTGTCCGGCTCGCAGTGGTGAGGACGTCCACGGGAGGCCCACGCATGACCCAGATCTCCGTACCCGGCACCGACGCCCCGCTCGACGCGGCGACCGGGGTGTTCGTCGACCACCGCGAGCTGCTCTTCGGCGTCGTCTACAACATCCTCGGCAGCGTCGCCGACACCGAGGACGTCCTGCAGGAGACATGGCTGTCCTGGACGGCCCGCGGCGGGGGCGCCCCCCTGGCCGGCGTCGACAATCCGCGCGCCTATCTCGTCCGGGTGGCCGTCAACCACGCGCTGCGCCGCCGTGCCGTGATCAGCCGCCGGCAGGAGACGTACGTCGGTCCGTGGCTGCCCGAGCCGCTGGTCGCCGAGGAGGACGCCGAGACCGCCGAGAGCCCGGCGCTGCGTTCCGAGTCGGTGTCGCTGGCCATGCTGGTGGTCCTGGAGTCGCTGACACCGCTGGAACGTGCCGTGTTCGTGCTGGGCGAGGTGTTCGGCTACCCGCATGCCGAGATCGCGGAGATCATCGACCGCTCCCCCGCCGCCGTACGCCAGTTGGCGCACCGGGCCCGGGAACACGTGCACGCGCGGCGGCCGCGGTACGAGGCGCATCCGCGGGTGCGGCGGGAGGCGACCGAGCGGTTTGTGCGGGCGGCGCTCGGCGGGGACATCGCCGAGCTGATGGAGGTGCTGGCGCCGGACGTCACGGCGTGGACCGACGCGGGCGGCAAGCGCAGGCGGGCCGGCCTGCGCCCGGTGCAGGGCCGGGACAAGGTGGCCCGTCTGCTCACCGCCGGGCGGGGCGGCCCGGACCACCCCGTCTGGCACTACCGGCGCGTGAACGGCGACGACGCGGCGGTCCTGTTCGACGGTGACGCGCCGTTCGCCGTCCTGGTCCTGGACCTCACCCCGGAGGGCGACCGGGTGCGCGGCATCTATGTGGTGGCCAACCCGGACAAGCTCGCCCACCTCCCCGGGGCGGCGGCGTGAGCGCCGGACGCGGCGAGCGCCTCGCCGACTGGTTCGACGGGCGGCTCGGCACCCACACACTGGGCAGGAAGTACCTGCGCAAGGTGTTCCCCGACCACTGGTCGTTCCTGCTGGGCGAGATCTGCCTGTACAGCTTCGTGGTGCTGGTCCTCACCGGCGTGTATCTGACGCTGTTCTTCCACCCCTCGATGAACGAGGTGACGTATCAGGGGAGTTACGTCCCGCTGAACGGCGTGCGGATGTCCGAGGCGTACGCGTCCACGCTGGACATCAGCTTCGACGTGCGCGGCGGGCTGCTGATCCGGCAGATCCACCACTGGGCGGCGCTGGTCTTCGTCGCCGGGATGCTGACGCACATGATGCGGCACTTCTTCACCGGCTCGTTCCGCAAGCCGCGCGAGGTCAACTGGCTGTTCGGCTGGCTGCTGCTGTTCCTCGGCCTGTTCGAGGGGCTGTTCGGCTACTCGCTGCCGGACGACCTGCTGTGTGGGGACGTACCTGGCGATGTTCCTGTTCGGCGGCGAGTTCCCCGGCGACGACATCGTGGCCCGGTTCTACGCGCTGCACGTCCTGCTGATCCCCGGGGTCATGGCGGCGCTGATCGTGGTCCACCTGCTGCTGGTCGTGTACCACAAGCACACCCAGTTCGCCGGGCCCGGGCGCACCGAGCGCAATGTCGTGGGTGCGCCCTTCCTGCCGGTGTACCTGGCGAAGGCGGGCGGCTTCTTCTTCCTGGTGTTCGGGGTGCTCGCGCTGATCGCGGCGGTGGCGACGATCAACCCGGTGTGGTCGTACGGTCCGTATCGCGCCGACCAGGTGTCCACGGGCGCCCAGCCCGACTGGTACCTGGGCTTCGCCGAGGGCCTGGTGCGGATCATGCCCGGCTGGGAGGTCACGCTGTGGGGGCACACGCTGGTGCTGGGCGTGCTGATCCCGATCGTGGTGTTCCCGCTGCTGCTGGTCCTCATCGGCGTGTACCCGTTCCTGGAGGCCCGGTTCACCGGCGACCGGCACGAGCACCATCTGCTGGACCGGCCGCGCAACCGCCCGGTCCGCACGGCGATCGGCGCGGCCTGGATCAGCCTCTACCTGGTGCTGCTCGCGGGCGGTGGGAACGACATCGTGGCGACCCGCCTCCATCTGTCGATCAATACGGTGACGTGGGCGGTGCGGGCCGGGATGTTCGTCGTCCCGGCGGTGGTCTTCGTCGTGACCCGGCGGATCTGTCTGGGGCTGCAACTGCGCGACAGGGAGCTCGTGGCGCACGGCCGGGCGACGGGGGTGATCAAGCGGCTGGCGCACGGCGAGTACGTCGAGGTGCAC
>NZ_JBEOXI010000341.1:0-7170 GCF_040296465.1 Streptomyces sp. NPDC002130 | reverse complement strand
TCTTCTTCGGCGCCATGTGGTTGATCGTATGGGTCTTCCTGGCACCGTACGGACCCTCGACGCACCGCTCTCACAGTGCGCGGCGTGCCGACACGAACGATGTGTACAGCCTCGCTACGCAGCAAAGAGGAGGTCGGTGAGATGTACAAGACGTTCGATGTAGCGCGTTCGAAGCCTGATGTGACCCTAACGGCCGCCGGTGGATCCACGCAGCCGAAAGCCTTGATGTTCCATGCGATCTATCGGAACCCGGGTGGCGAGGAGCAGAGCTTTGCGAACGAATCCAAGCTCCTCGAATCGATCGGATACGAGACGGTTCGGTGCACCACGGACAACTCCGAGATCTCCGGGGGACCGTGGGCGGCAGTCACAGCAGTATTCAGCCCGCGGGTACTTGTCGACGCGTTTCGTATTATCCGTTCGGAGCGGCCCGACGTCGTCTACGTCAACAATCTCTGGCCTGCGTTTTCGGCCTCGTTGCTCGTGGCTGCGCGAGCAGCCGGAATTCCTACGCTGCAGGCGGTTCGGAACTACCGCCTGGCCACACCGTCCGCCAAGTTGCGCGGGGATGGCACGTGCACCGAATGTGGTTCCACGAACTACTTCTCGAGCTGTGTCCGCAACGGATGCTACGGCAACAGCCGACTTCAGAGCCTTGTCTGCTACTTGAGTGCTGCGGCAGTCAAGCTGAGCGTCTCGGGATGGAAGCAGCACAGGTTCGTGGCAACGAGCGCGATGACAGCGCGGCTGATCGAGGGGCCACTGATCGATTCCGATCGCGTCGTGGTTCGTCCGAACTTCGGATTCGAAGAAAATGAACCCGAGTTTCGGAGCACTGATTCGGTTGTGTGCGTCAGCCGACTGACACCGGAGAAGGGCGTCCTGGACCTGGTGCGCAACTGGCCACAGGACGAGGGAAGTCCCTCACTCACAGTGCTCGGTGACGGACCGCAGTACGCCGAGATCTCCAGCATCAGCGCAGCTCGCGACAACGTCACGCTGGCCGGATTCACTTCACACGAAGATGTGATCGAGATACTCCGCGACAGTGCGGCGTCCGTGGTGCCGTCTCAATGGGCAGAGCCGTTCGGACGCGTTGCGATCGAATCGATGTCGGTTGGCACCCCGGTCATCTACGCAACCAGCGGCGCTCTCGCGGACATCGTCGGACCTGGCGGAACGCCTCTCCATTCCTTGGATGAGTCGTCGATTCGCGAGGCCCTCGACCGGATCTTCGGAGCGGGCGACCGATCGGCGATACGCAGATCCGCTTATCGTCACTACTCGAATCGCTTCACATCGGGCAAGGCAGCGACGTCGATGCGTGAGCTCATCAACGAGGTGAGATCGTGAACGATCGCACTCGACATGTGACATTCATGGCGGATCAGGCGCTTTCGAGCATCCTCACTTTTGTCGTCCTCACCTCGGTGGCACGACTCGGTGGTCCGATCGAAGTCGGCCAGGTTGCCGTGATTCAATCGGCGGGTCTGTTGGCACTGGCACTGGGGAGAGCGATCGGCGTCGACGTCTGGCTGTCGCGAGGGGCGGGGTCTGACGAGCGTGGACCGGCGTTGGCGCCCACGATCGCGCTGGCGGCGGTATCGGTGACATCGGTGTGGGCACTGTTCGTGATCGCCGGCTCGGACTCGATGAATCTCACGGTATACGCCTTGGCTGCAGCTGGTTTCGTGGTGTTCGACGTGATACGCACGATGCTGATGCACGACGGTGCGAGTTGGATCTCTGCGTCGATACAGATCGTGAGCCGCGGGCGTCGTCGTGACCATTCCGCTGGTGGTCATGGTGCTGCTCTTCCAGCGCCGTATCGTCGCCGGGCTCACCGCCGGCGCGGCCAAGTAGACACCTCACCGCACACCCGAGGAGCCGGATCCACCGTGTCCCACCCCGCACCCTGGTGGCGCAGCGCCGTCATCTACCAGGTCTACATCCGCAGCTTCGCCGACGGGAACCGCGACGGCGTCGGCGACATCGCCGGCCTCCGCTCGCGCCTGCCGTATCTGAAGTCGCTGGGCGTGGACGCCATCTGGATCAACCCCTGGTACAAGTCGCCCATGGCCGACCACGGTTACGACGTGGCCGACTACCGGGACATCGACCCGCTGTTCGGCACGCTGTCCGACGCCGAGCGGCTCATCGAGGAGGCGCACGCGCAGGGGATCCGGGTGATCCCCGACATCGTCCCGAACCACACCTCCGACCGGCACGCCTGGTTCCGCGCGGCGCTGGAGGCCGGCCCGGGCAGCCACGAGCGCGAGCGCTACGTCTTCCGCCCCGGCCGCGGTCCCGACGGGGCGCAGCCCCCGAACGACTGGGTGTCCTGCTTCGGCGGCCCGGCCTGGACCCGGCTGCCCGACGGCGACTGGTACCTGCACCTGTTCGCGCCGGAGCAGCCCGACCTGAACTGGCAACACCCCGAGGTACGGGAGGAGTTCGAGTCGATCCTGCGGTTCTGGTTCGCCCGGGGCGTGGACGGCTTCCGTATCGACGTCGCCCACGGGCTGATCAAGCACCCGGACCTGCCCGACCTGCCGCCCCGCGCGCAGCCGGCGGTGCTGGGGCCGCTCACCCGCCGCGACGAGGTGCGCCGGCACCTCGACCACCCGCACTGGGACCGCGACGAGGTGCACGAGATATACCGGTCCTGGCGCAAGGTCGCCGACGAGTTCCCGGGCGAGCGCTCCTTCGTCGCCGAGGCCTGGGCGGACACCCCCGAGCGCCTCGCGGCCTACGTCCGGGCGGACGGTCTGCACACCGCCTTCAACTTCGACTTCCTCATGTGCCGCTGGGACGCCGGGGACCTGCGGGCCGTCATCGACGACTCCCTCGACATGCTCGGCGCGGTGGGCGCACCGGCCACCTGGGTCCTGTCCAACCACGACGTCATGCGCCACCCCAGCCGCTACGGCCGTACCGCGGAGCGCAGCTGGACGGTCGACACGCGCTACGAACCCGAGGGCCCGCTCGATCTCGCGCTGGGCACCCGGCGCGCCCGCGCCGCCGCC
Organism: Streptomyces sp. NPDC002130; assembly: GCF_040296465.1. NCBI lineage: Bacteria > Bacillati > Actinomycetota > Actinomycetes > Kitasatosporales > Streptomycetaceae > Streptomyces > Streptomyces sp. NPDC002130. Next base: position 4,144 of record NZ_JBEOXI010000341.1, on the reverse strand, counting down.
CTGCTGACGCTCGCCCTGCCCGGCGGCGCCTACGTCTACCAGGGCGAGGAACTCGGCCTGCCCGAGGTCGAGAACCTGCCCGAGTCCGCCCTCCAGGACCCGATCTGGGAACGCTCCGGCCACACCGACCGCGGCCGCGACGGCTGCCGCGTCCCGATCCCCTGGTCGGGCCCGGCGGCCCCCTACGGCTTCGGCACCGGCGCAGAGCCCTGGCTGCCGCAACCGGACGACTGGGCGGGGCTCTGCGTCGAGGCCCAGACGGGCGATCCCGCCTCCATGCTGGAGCTCTACCGCGCGGCCCTACGCATCCGCCGTGACCACCCCGCCCTCGGCGACGGCGGCATGACCTGGCTGGACACCCCCGAGGGGGTGCTGGCCTTCCGCCGCGAGCCGGGCTTCGTCTGCGTGGTCAACCTCTCCGGAACGCCGTACGAACTGCCCGCGTACACCGCCCTCCTGCTGGCCGCCGGGCCCCTCGAAGGCAGGGTGCTGGAGCCGGACCAGGCGGTTTGGCTGGCCGTGTAGCTTCCGCACCGGCGTTGCGGGGCCGTCCCGACCGTACGCTGGACCCATGACCCGTCCGGCCCGTCCGGAGCAGACGCCGGTCTCGCTCACCGTCCGGCCGTCGGCGGCAGCCCTCGCGCCGCTGATCGGCGCGATGGGCTGTGCCGAGGGGCGGTTCGCGCACACCGCCGAGCTGGCCCTGCCGACGGGCGGGGCGCAGCTGCTGGTCAACCTCGACCGGGACGCCCTGTCCTCCTCCCCGCTGCGGGGCCCGGGCCGGCGTACCCGGGGCGCGGCCGTGCACGGGCCGTACACGGAGCCGGCCCTGATCGACCCGGCACAGCAGCGGGCCGTCCTGTGGGTGGCGTTCCGGCCCGGGGGCGCCCACCCCTTCCTCACCGCCCCGGTCTCCGAGGTCCGCGACGACCTGGTCGGACTCGACGAGCTGTGGGGCACGGACGGCGCGGTGCTGCGCGAGCGGCTGCTGGAGGCCATGGCCGCCGGGGGCCCGCGGGCCGGGTTGCGGGAGCTGGAGACGGCCCTGCTGGCCCGGGCGCGACGCCCCCTGGAGCCCGACCCGGCGGTCCGCCTCGCCGCCGCGCTGCTCGGCCGGGGCACGCCCGTCGCCGAGGTCGCCGACCGGCTGGGCTGGACCGCCCGGCGGCTGGCCCGCCGCTGCACCGACCAACTGGGACTCGCGCCCAAGCGGTACGCCCGGATCCGGCGCTTCCAGCGGCTGCTGGGCCATGTGAACGCCGGGCAGGGACCGCCGGACTGGGCGGTGCTCGCCGCGGACTGCGGTTACCACGACCAGGCGCACCTGATCCACGAGTTCCGCGCGCTGGCCGGGATCACCCCGACCGCGTACGCACCGCGCTCGCCGCTCGAACGCAACCACGTTCCGCTGGACAGGTGAACGGCCCCGGACCGGCCTTTTTTCTACAATCCACGATCCCCGGACCCGGCGATCGTGGAGGCATGACGAACACACCCGCACAGCAGACCGTCACCCGGCTCTACGCCCGGCTCGTGGTCCCCGACGGCCCCCGCGCGATCGACTTCTACCGGGCCGCGCTCGGCGCCGAGGAGATCGAGCGGTACACCGGCCCCGACGGGAGGATCGTGCACGCCCTGCTGCGGCTCGGCGGCGCGGTGATCGCGGTGAAGGACGCCGACGCGGCCGACCCGGCGCCGGCGTCCCTCGGCGGCAGCCCGGTGATCATGGCGCTCGACGTGTCCGACGCCGACGCCGTGGCCGAGGCCATGGTGCGGGGCGGGGCGACGGTGGTGTACCCCGTCGCCGACCAGCACTACGGGCAGCGCGGCGGCCGTCTCGCCGACCCGTTCGGGCATCTCTGGATGATCTCCCAGACGATCGAGGACCTGACGCCCGAGCAGATCCAGGCGCGTACGGACGAGTTGTTCACCTGACGCGCGGCGTCAGCGGGCGTGCGCCGCCGGCTCCTCCACCTTCGCGTTGGCGTCCACCTTGCCGCCCGGGTGCCGCAGGGCGCACAGGAAGGCGATGCCCAGGGCGATGGCCATGCCGTAGAACACCCACTGGTTGGCCTCGGCGAAGTCCATGCGGATCGCGGACATCGCGTCCCGGGTCGCCTCGGCGGCGGGGCCGGTGCCGGTGGGCGGCCGGGCGTCGCCGTTGCCCGTGACCGACTCGGTGACGTCGCGTGCCACGCTCTGGGCCGTTCCCGCGGGCACGCCCCGGGACTCCAGGGTGCCGGTCACGTTGTCGGTCGTGACATGCGTCAGGATCGTGCCGTAGACCGCCATGCCCACGCTGGCCGCGAAGTTGCGCACCGTCTGGGTGATGCCGGTGACCTCGCCGTAGGAGGTTCCGATGGCCCGGTTCACGGCGTCCGTCGACGCCGGCGCCAGGATGAAGCCGATGCCTGCCCCGGCGAGCGCCGCGTAGAGCCACTGGTCGTGCATGGTCAGGTTGGTGAGTTCGCCCGCCCAGAGCGCGAACCCCACGGCGCCCACCACCGCGCCCAGTTTCAGGGCCGGCCTGGCGCCCTGCTTGTCGAGGATCCGGCCGCCCCACTGGGAGGCGATCGCGAAGCCCACGAAGAAGTACAGCAGGAACAGCGCTGCCTGGTTCGGCGAGGCGCTCAGCGACACCTGCGCGTAGACGGAGGCGAAGAAGAACAGGGGGACGAACGCGAGCATCGCGAAGAACAGCACCAGCGCGTCCACGCTGAACGCCTTGTCGCGGAAGACCCGCAGATCGATCAGCGGGTGCTCCACCCCGCGTTCGTAGCGGACGAACCCGGCCAGCACCGCGAGGCCGCCCACGATGCACACCCAGGTCGCCCAGCTGTCCCAGCCCCAGGAGAACGCCTGCTGGAAGCCGAGGACACTCAGGCCCATGCCGATCGCGATGAGGACGGCACCCGGCACGTCCAGCGTGCCGGACCGCCGCCGGTCGGGGATGTGCGCCAGGGCGGTCAGCACCAGCGCCACGATCGCCACCGGCACGTTGACCCAGAACACGGCCCGCCAGGTCCAGTTCGTGAGCCAGCCGCCCAGCAGCGGGCCGACGGCGGTCAGCGCGCCGGTGACCCCGAAGAACAACGCGAGCGCACGCCCGCGCCGCTCGACCGGGAACACCGCGACCACCACGGCCAGGGCCGCGGGGAACAGCAGTGCCGCTCCCAGCCCCTGCGTGGCGCGGAACACGATCAGCCAGGCCTGCGCGGCGCCGCCCTCGGGGACGCAGCCGCACAGCACCGAGGAGACGACGAACACCAGCGTGCCGATGATGACGACCCGGCGCGGCCCGTACAGGTCAGCGAGGCGGCCGCCGAGCGCGAAGAACGCCGCGAGAGCCAGCAGATAGGCGTTGACCACCCACTGCATGCCGGAGGACGACAGACCCAGTTCCCGGACGATGTCCGGGGCCGCGATCGACACGATGGTCTGATCGATTAAGGTCATGGCGACGGCGAACATCATCGCCGCCAGCGCGACAGTCTGCTGGGGTGCGGATCGGGAGGGGGCCGCGGCCTCGCCGCGCCCCGGGCGCGTGCTGCTCACGACATCAGTCTGCGCCCGGCGATGTCCTGTCGCATCAGATGGCTCATCGGTACCGGGAGTCACGCTGATACCGCGAATCGTGCTCTCCGGCAACCCCTCGGCGGTGTGAGGACGACCTCCTCGGCCATGTGACCGTGGTCCGCCACGGATGCCGCGTCGAGCGTGCAGGATGCGGGCACCAAGGAGGACAGACAGTCGAACGACGGGAGAGGCAGACGATGGTCCCAGCGGAACCGCAACCCCAGGGGATCGGCATACCGGCCGAATCCACTGCGGGCGAGACCAGGGTGGCGGCCACGCCGGCCACCGTGGGGAGACTCGTCGCGCTCGGCTACGACGTCACGGTCGAACCGGAGGCGGGAGCCTCGTCCCGCTTCTCCGACGCGGCCTACGAGGAGGCGGGAGCCCGGCTCGGCGACCCCTGGCAGGCGGAGATCGTGCTGAAGGTCAACGCCCCCTCGACCGAGGAGATCGGCCGGCTGCGCGACGGGGCGACACTGATCGCGCTGGTCAGCCCCGCCTTCAATCCGGACCTGGTCGAGCCTCGGCCAAGCTATCTGGGGATTCGCTCATGGCAGACGAGCAAGGC
>NZ_JBEOXI010000340.1:0-7172 GCF_040296465.1 Streptomyces sp. NPDC002130 | reverse complement strand
CCGGACCCGTAAAAGTGTCCGCACCGAGCGGCTGTATTCACGAAATCCTCCGTTTCTCACGAGGCGGGATTCCCGCATATCCCGCCCTGCGGGAGGCCGCGACCAGCGCCATCAGCGGGTCCTTCTTGAAGCCCCACAGCTCCACGGCGTTGGGGTCGTACTTGGGCGGGGTCTTGGTGGGCGCGTGCCGCACGGTGAAGCGCAGGTGCCCGTTCTCCAGGCCGGCCGCCGGGTGCCACTCCACGCCCGTGATGTCGGTGAGAGCGAGCGTACGGGCGCCGGCGGCGGCCTTGGCGTCCTCCGTCTTCCAGTTCCACTCCAGGCGTATGCGCTCGCCGTCGAAACCGGCGGTGCCGTCCCCGGCGGAGACCGACAGTGGGACGGAGGGACCAGGCAGCAGATACGCGTCGACCGGCCCGGCGGGGACCTGGTCGAGGAGCAGGGCGCTGCGGACCTCGTCCACGAAGTACTCGGCGACGCCGTAGCGGTCGGACTCCACGATCAACTGGTACGGGTCGTGGGGCTCGGTGAGCCGGCCGCCGGTGGCGTGCAGCAGGGGGTCGGCGCCGTCCCGCAGCCGGAGTCTGAGCCGCCCCGACTTCTTGCCCTGCTCCAAGGAGATGCCGGCCAACGCCCCTAACGGGACGACCAGTTCACCCAATTCCCTGCGTAGCACACTGACGTTCTTGTCCCGTCCGGGAGTCAGCCGCAGCGCGTCCCCGTCGAAGGCCCACGTGCCGTCCTTCTGGATGATTTCCGCCATGAGGTGGATTGTTCCACCCGACTCACGAGAGAGTGGTCCAGACCTCTTGGAGCTCAACGGCTCGTGAAGGGACACTCTTGTGAGAGATGGCCGTGTGAGACAGCACCACAGAACGCTCCGCCTTCTCGGATCCCTGCTGCTGGTCGCGATGGCCGCTTCGGTGACCGGGGCCGCCCCCGCGCCGCCGGCATCGCCCACCCCGCTCGACCGGGTGGTCCCGGCGCCCGCCTCGGTCGCCCCGGGCGGATCCCCGTACCGCCTCACCCGCGGCACCCATATACGCGTCGACGGCTCCCGCGAGACCCGCGGCGTCGCCGAGTACCTCGCGAGGATCCTGCGCCCCTCCACCGGCTACCGCCTCCCCGTCACCGACCAGGGCGCCGGGGGCATCCGACTGCGCCTCGCCGAGGGCCCCTTCGGAGCCGAGGGCTACCGGCTCGACAGCGGCCGGGGCGGTGTCACCATCACCGCCGCCCGGCCCGCCGGGCTCTTCCACGGCGTGCAGACCCTGCGCCAGCTGCTCCCCGCGGCCGTCGAGCAGGACTCCGTGCAGCCAGGCCCGTGGCTGGTCGCGGGCGGCACGATCACGGACACCCCGCGCTACGGCTGGCGCGGCGCCATGCTCGACGTCTCCCGGCACTTCTTCACCGTCGAGCAGGTCAAGCGCTACATCGACCAGCTCGCCCTCTACAAGATCAACAAACTGCATCTGCACCTCAGCGACGACCAGGGCTGGCGCATCGCGATCGACTCCTGGCCGCGCCTTGCGACCCACGGCGGTTCGACGGAGGTCGGCGGCGGTCCCGGCGGCTTCTACACCAAGGCCGACTACAAGGAGATCGTGCGGTACGCCGCCTCCCGCCACCTGGAGGTCGTCCCCGAGATCGACATGCCCGGCCACACGAATGCGGCGCTGGCTTCGTACGCCGACCTGAACTGCGACGGCGTTGCGCCCCCGCTGTACACCGGCACGGAGGTCGGCTTCAGCTCGCTGTGCGTCGGCAAGGAGATCACGTACGACTTCGTGGACGACGTGATACGGGAGATCGCCGCGCTCACGCCGGGCAGGTACCTCCATATCGGGGGCGACGAGGCGCACTCCACCAGCCATGAGGACTACGTGACGTTCATGGACCGGGTGCAGCCGATCGTCCAGAAGTACGGCAAGACGGTCGTCGGCTGGCACCAGCTGACCGGGGCGGACCCGGTGAAGGGGGCTCTCGCGCAGTACTGGGGGCTGGACGGCACCGGTGCGGAGGAGAAGGCGCGGGTGGTGAAGGCCGCGCAGAGCGGGACCGGGCTGATCCTGTCGCCGGCTGACCGGGTGTACCTCGACATGAAGTACACGAAGGAGACGCCGCTGGGGCTGTCGTGGGCGGGGTATGTCGAGGTGAAGCGGTCGTACGACTGGGATCCCGGGGCGTATCTGCCGGGGGTGCCGGGTGGTGCGGTGCGGGGTGTCGAGGCGCCGATGTGGTCGGAGACGTTGGAGAACTCCGGGCACATCGAGTTCATGGCGTTTCCGCGGTTGCCGGGGGTCGCCGAGCTGGGGTGGTCTTCGGCGGCTTCTCATGACTGGGAGCGGTACAAGGTTCGGCTTGCTGCGCAGGCTGAGCGGTGGGATGCGCTGGGGATCGGCTATTACAGGTCGCCGCAGGTGCCGTGGCCTGCGGCCGGCGGTCGGTGATTCGGCTGCGGGTGCGTGGGGGCTGGTCGCGCAGTTCCCCGCGCCCCTGAAGGGGCGCCCCCTGAAAGCAAGATGACGGGCACCCCGGAGGACCGTACTCCGGGGTGCCCGTCCGTCTGTGGGGTCAGAGGTCCGCTATCGGGTTCTTCAGGTTGCCCACCAGCTGGAGGGCGCCCGACGGGTCGGACAGGTCCACCATCTGTTCGTTGTTGCGGAGTTGGAGGCGGTTGAGGCAGGAGAGGGCGAACTCGGGGGCGAACATGTCGTACTGCTTGAACTTGTCGGCGAGTTCGGGCATCGACTCCTGGTAGGCGCGGGTGACGTCCGCGACCGTCTGCCAGAAGTCGGTCTCCTCCAGGACGCCCTCGGTGGCGAGGTTCGCCGCGAGGAAGCGGAAGAAGCAGTCGAAGACGTCCGTGAAGATCGACAGGAGTTTCTTGTCCTCCGGGACCTCCACACGGAGCCGCTCCACCGTCGGCGGCAGCACCGCGTCCGGGTCCATGACCGCGATCTCCTCGGCGATGTCCTTGTAGATCGCGCGCTGCACGACCCCGTCCTTCAGCACCAGGATGACGTTCTCGCCGTGCGGCATGAACACCAGGTCGTAGGCGTAGAAGCTGTGCAGGAGGGGTGTGAAGTAGGCCTGGAGGTAGCGGCGCAGCCACTCCTTCGGGGCGAGGCCCGACTGCTCGATCAGTGCGCCCGCCACCGAGGCACCCTGGTCGTCGACGTGAACCAGGGACGCCATCGTGGCCAGGGACTCGCCCTCTCGGAGCGACGGCACCGGGCTCTCCCGCCACAGTGCGGCGAGCATCTTGCGGTAGGGCGAGTAGCGGTCCGTCGCCTGCTCGTACTCCAGGTGCCGGTAGCCGACCGCCGCGCGCTCCCGGATGATCGACAGGCCGGTTGACCTGAGCACCGGGTCGCCCTCGATGAGCTGGGCCAGCCAGTCGTTGATCGCCGGGGTCGCCTCCATGTAGGCCGCCGACAGGCCGCGCATGAAGCCCATGTTGATGACCGACAGGGCGGTTTTGACGTAGTGCTTCTCGGGGCTGGTCCGGTTGAAGAAGGTCCGGATGGACTGCTGGGCCAGGTACTCGTCGTCGCCCTCGCCCAGGCACACCAGGTGCTGACGGGCCACCTCGGCGGCGAAGGTGACACTGAGCTTGTTCCACCACTGCCAGGGGTGGACCGGGATGAGGAGGTAATCGGCCGGGTCCAGGTCCTGGTCGCGCAGGACGCCGTGGAAGCGGTCGACGGTCTCCGCGCCCAGCTCCTCGCGCAGGAACGACTCGTACTCGATGCCGACGCCGGCCGTGAACGCGGCGCGGGACCGGTGCGCGGCCAGCCACACCAGGCGGACGGGGCTCGCCGTCTCCGGCGCGTAGGACAGGTACTCGTGGATGCCGAAGCCGAGCCTGCCGTTGTTGGCGACGAAGCAGGGGTGGCCCTCGGTCATGCCGGTCTCGATGGCCTGGAAGTCGCCCCGGGCCAGTTCGGCCGCCGTGGTCTTCGGCTTGGTGAGCTTGTAGCAGGTGCCGGAGAGGGTGGAGGAGATCTCCTCCAGGTACACCGGCAGGATGTCGTCGCTCAGGCCGAGGGACTTCTGCAGTTCGATGAAGAAGTCCAGCGCGGCGAGGGGGACCTCGGTGCCGTCCCGGTGGCGGGTGATCGACTCGGCGTCCACCTGCCAGTGGTCCAGGGCGCGGCGGGTCGCGGAGAAGCGGTAGCTCGTCAGGCCGTCATCGCTGCGGACGACGTACTGCTCCCCGTCCTGCTCGGGGGTGATCAGCCGCTCGTGCGCGAACTCGGCGAGCGCTTTGCGGATCAGGAGGCGGTTGGCCCGCGCCCAGCGGTGGGGGGACAGATGCGCTACGGCGTCGGACAGGGTCATACGGCTACTCCTCGGGCGGCCAGGAACTGTGCACGCGTGCAGAAGCTCAGCAGCGCGCGCTTCTCCGGCTTGTCGATCTCGCGCTCGGCCACGAAGCCGACGGCCTCGTTGAGCGCGTGGACTGCCTTGTTGCTCACGTCGGGCTCCACCACGACCCGGCGGGTGCGCGGGTCGGCGAACAGCTCGTCCATCACGGTGGTGATGACGGCCTTGGTGAAGCCGTGGATCGGCCGGTCGGTCGGCGCGACCAGGAAGTGCATGCCGACGTCGCCGGGCTCCGGGTCGTACAGGCCTACCAGCTCGACGTACCGCGGGTCGTACTTCTCCATCAGGAACGCCGGCCGGCCCTCGTGCAGACCGAGGTAGGCGTCGTGGTGCTCGTGCGCCGCGATCCGCATGTACTCGCGCTCGACGTCCTGGAGCTTCGCGTCCTGCATCATCCAGTAGGCCGCCTTGGGGTGGGTGACCCAGGAGTGCAGCAGCCCGGCGTCCTTCAGGGGGTCGAGGGGGCGGACGGTGAGCGTTCCGATACCGGTGGCGGCGCTCATACGGCGAACTCCTGGAACGCGATCGTCTTCTCCACCGGGTAGTACTCGCTGCCGAGCAGCTCGCGGATGATGTACGCGTTCCGGTACGGGCCCATGCCGAGGTCGGGGCTGGTGATGCTGTGCGTGTGGACCCCGGCGTTCTGCAGGAAGATCCCCCGGCCGGTGACGTCGATCGCGTAGTTGCGGGCGACGTCGAAGTTGCCCTGCGAGTCGTAGACCAGGCGGTCCTTGACGGGGGCCAGGAACTCCGGCTCGGCGTACTTGTAGCCGGTGGCCAGGACCAGGCCCTGCGAGTCCAGCTCGAAGTCCTTGCCCTGCTCCTCCTGACGGAAGCCGAGGGTGTAGGTGCCGTTCTCGTAACGCGCGCTGTTCAGCGAGGAGTTGGTGATGAGCCGGGTGGGGACCGGGCCGCCGAGGTTCTTCTGGTAGAGCAGGTCGAAGATCTCGTTGATGAGGTCGCCGTCGATGCCCTTGAACAGACCCTTCTGCTCGGCCGTGAGGCGGTAGCGGGTCGCCTCGGGCAGCTCGCGGAAGTAGTCGACGTACTCGGGAGACGTCATCTCCAGCGTGAGCTTGGTGTACTCCAGCGGGAAGAAGCGCGGTGAGCGGGTGACCCAGTTCAGCCGGTAGCCGTGGACGTCGATCTCGCTGAGCAGGTCGTAGTAGATCTCGGCGGCCGACTGGCCGGAGCCGACCAGGGTGATCGAGTCCTTCTTCTGGAGCTCCGCCTTGTTGTCCAGGTAGCGGGAGTTGTGCAGGAAGTCCCCGCCCAGGCCCTGGCAGGCCTCGGGTATGTAGGGCGGGGTGCCGGTGCCGAGGACCAGGTGACGGGCCCGGTAGGTGTCACCGCCGGTGGTCGTCACGACGTAGAGCTCGTCCTCGTACGTCACCTCGGCGACCGTCGTGCCGAAGCGGATGCTGCTCAGTTTGTTCGCGGCCCAGCGGCAGTAGTCGTCGTACTCGACGCGCAGCGGGTAGAAGTTCTCGCGGATGTAGAACGAGTAGAGCCGGCCCTTCTCCTTCAGGTAGTTCAGGAAGGAGTACGGGGACGTCGGGTCGGCGAGGGTGACCAGGTCCGACATGAACGGCGTCTGGAGGTGGGCGCCGTCGAGGAACATCCCCGCGTGCCACTCGAAGTCGGGCTTGGACTCCAGGAAGACGCCGTCGAGCTCGTCGATCGGCTCGGTCAGGCAGGCCAGGCCGAGGTTGAAGGGGCCGAGCCCGATCCCCACGAAGTCATGGATTCCGGTCGGGTTTTCAGGACGCGCGGTCAAGGGACTCTCCCAGGTACTGCTCGGCGTGGCCGGCGATCAGGTCGAGGACGGCGGCGATGTCGGACGCCTGCGTCTCGGGGTTGAGCAGGGTGAACTTCAGGTAGTGGCGGCCGCCGACCTTGGTGCCCGCGACGATGGCGTCACCGGAGGCGAACAGGGCCTTGCGGGCGTAGAGGTTGGCGCGGTCGATCTCGGCGGGGTCGGTGACGGCCGCCGGGATGTAGCGGAAGACCAGCGTCGACAGGCTCGGCTCGACGACGACGTCGAAACGCGGGTCGGCGGCGATCAGCTTCCAGCCCTCCCGGGCCAGGTCGCACACCTCGTCGAAGAGCTGCCCGATGCCGTCCGCGCCCATGGTCCGCAGGGTCATCCACAGCTTCAGGGCGTCGAAGCGGCGCGTGGTCTGCAGGGACTTGTCGACCTGGTTGGGGATGCGCTCCTCCACCATGCGGCGCGGGTTGAGGTACTCGGCGTGGTAGGTGGCGTGGCGGAGCGTGGCCGCGTCCCGCACGAGCACGGCCGAGGAACTCACCGGCTGGAAGAAGGACTTGTGGTAGTCGACGGTGACCGAGTCGGCGCGCTCGATGCCGCTGATGCGGTCGCGGTGCTTCAGGGAGGCGAGGAGGCCGCAGCCGTACGCGGCGTCGACGTGCATCCAGGTGCCGAACTGCTCGCACAGCTCCGCGATCTCGGGCAGCGGGTCGATGGAACCGAAGTCGGTGGTGCCGGCGGTGGCGACGACGGCCATGGGGACGAGGCCGTCCTGCTTGCAGCGCTCCAGCTCACGGGCGAGCGCGACGGTCTGCATGCGCTTGTCGTGGTCGACGGGTACGGAGACCACGGCGTCCTGGCCGAGGCCGAGCAGCTTCGCGGACTTCTTCACGCTGAAGTGGCTGACCTCGGAGGCGAAGATGCGCAGTTCGGCGAGGTCGTTGCTCTTGGCTTCCTCGCGGGCCAGCAGCAGGGCCTGGAGGTTGGACTGGGTGCCGCCGGAGGTGAACACGCC
>NZ_JBEOXI010000339.1:0-7229 GCF_040296465.1 Streptomyces sp. NPDC002130 | reverse complement strand
TCCGTGACGGTGTGGGCCCACCACATGTACGTCACCGGCGGTGTGCTGCTGCCGTTCTTCTCCTTCATGACGTTCCTCATCGCCGTACCAACGGGTGTGAAGTTCTTCAACTGGATCGGCACGATGTGGCGCGGGAGCCTCTCGTTCGAGACTCCCATGCTCTGGGCGACCGGCTTTCTCATCACGTTCGTCTTCGGCGGGCTCACGGGTGTGCTGCTGGCCTCGCCGCCGATCGACTTCCACGTCTCCGACTCGTACTTCGTGGTCGCGCACTTCCACTACGTCATCTTCGGGACGGTCGTCTTCGCGATGTTCTCCGGCTTCCACTTCTGGTGGCCCAAGTTCACCGGCAGGATGCTGGACGAGCGTCTCGGCAAGATCACCTTCTGGACGCTGTTCACCGGCTTCCACGGCACGTTCCTGGTCCAGCACTGGCTGGGCGCCGAGGGCATGCAGCGGCGGATCCCGGACTACCTGGCGGTGGAGGGCCTGACGACACTCAACACGGTGTCGAGCGTCTTCTCGTTCCTGCTCGGCATGTCGATGCTGCCGTTCTTCTACAACGTGTGGAAGACGGCCAAGTACGGCAAGCCGGTCGGCGTCGACGACCCGTGGGGCTACGGCCGCTCGCTGGAATGGGCGACCTCCTGCCCGCCGCCGCGGCACAACTTCGTCGCCCTGCCGAAGATCCGCAGCGAGTCCCCGGCGTTCGACCTGCACCACGAAGCCATCGCGGCAGCGGAACGGGAGCTGACGCTCCGATGACCGCCATGGAAGGGCTTCCCGTGGATCTGCGGGCGTTCCACAACGAGGTCGAGGGCCATCTGCTGGCCACCGCCGCCCGTGAGGAGGCCCGCTCGGCCGCCGCCCGCTTCGCCGCAGGGCTCGACCGGCTGGCGGAAACGGAACGGGCGGAGGTGGAGCGGCAGTTCGCGGCGGAGCATCTCGCACTCTCCCGGGCCTCCTGGCAGCGCACGGCCCGGCGCGGGGAGGAACTGCGGGGCGAGTACGAGGCGGTGTACCGCAGGCTTCGCGCGCGGCTGCTGACCGGAGTGCTGCTGGGAGTCGCGCTGCTGGTGGCGGTGGATCTCGTGGTGCTGGCGGCCCGCTAGGGCCGACCCCGGTCCGGGTGTCCGCAGGTCCCGCTGTCCCCGCGCCCGGCGGCCGGTGCTCCACCGCCCCTCCCCCCTGACCCGCTTCGAGGCGAGCGTGATCGACCATCACCTCGACATGGTCGACCTGCTCGGCCTCACCGTCCCGGCTTCCATCCCGGCGGCCACAGGATCCCCAGCAGCTGCCGGACCAGTTCGTCGACGACCTCGTCGAGCGTGGCGTCGACCCAGCCGGTGCTCCAGTCGTGCAGCAGGCCGTTGACGCTGCCGATGAAGGCGGTCGCGGGGAGCCGGTAGTCGCGGGGTGCGGCCTCTCCCCGTGCGGCGGCCGCGTCCGCCTCGGCGCAGATGAGGTCCACCCAACCGGCCCGGCGTGCGAGCCGCTGCTCCTCCATGCGCGGGCTGACGCCGATGATCTCGACGAAGGTGATGCGGATCCGGCGCGGATCGGCGGTGACGTTCCCGGCGTAGGCGCGGAAGATGGCCGTGGCGCGCTCGACGAGCGGCAGGTCCGCCGCGCCCGCGGCCGCCTCCAGCACCGCGGCCTCGGCCCAGCCGTTGACCTGGAGGTGCAGCGCGGCGAGCACGTCCTCCAGGGTGCGGAACTCCTCGTAGAACTGGCGGGTGGAGAGCCCGGCGGTCTCACTGAGGGCCGCGACCGTGGTGGAGCGGAAGCCGGGGGTGTCGCCGAACAGCTGGAGCCCGGCGTCGAGGAACCGCCGGCGCCGTTCGGCCTGCCGTTCCTCCGCGGTCTTGCCGCCGTAGCGGCCGGTCGGCGCTCTGAGTCTGCCCGGCACCAGCTCTCCCTTCGTCGTTCGAACACCGATTTTGTCGTGCACGCGGTCTTGTGGAGAAGGCCGCCCCTTCCTTACTTTGCAGTAAGTTGACTCTGAAAGCATGCATGTTCAGTTTCAGCACGCAGTCCGATTTGGCATGTCCCACTCACATTGCTCGCCCCGCAGCAGCGACCCCACAGCAGAGAGGGGAGCCGTCATGCCCGTCTTCCGACGCCGGCACCTGTGCTCCGTAGCCGCAGCCCTCGCCCTGACCGTCACCTTTCCCGCGACCGCCGCCACAGCTGCCGCCCCGGGCTCCTCCGCCGCGCTGCGCGAGGTGCTGTTCGTGGGCAACAACTGGGACGGCACCGCCGATGTCATCCGGTCCACCGGTGACTTCGCGAAGATCGGCCGGATCAACGTCATCCCCGACAAGGACGAGCGGATGGCGGCGATCAACGCCGATCCGATCAAGTGGATCTACTTCATGGCGATCCGCAACAGCGTCGGTGAGGGGCACGACCAGTTCGTCGACGACATGTACTCGACGCCGGACGGAAAGTCGGTGGTCGTCTCCCGGCCGAGCTTCGCCGACGTCGTGTCGATCGACCTCGCCTCCGGGCGGCTCAACTGGCGCTTCCCCGTGTCCGGTTACCGCTCCGACCACATGGCGGTCTCCCCCGACGGCAAGCGGGTGGCGGTGTCGGCGTCGACCTCGAACACCGTGCACGTGCTGGACATCGTCTCCGGCAAGGAGCTGGGCAAGTTCGGCACCGGCGACAAGCCGCACGAGAACATCTTCACCCAGGACGGCAAGTACATCTACAACATGGCGATCGGCGACGTGAACACGCAGACCGACGCCCCGTGGCTGGACTGGACGAAGGGCGACCGGCGCATCACCGTCGTCGACGCCACGACGTACCAGCAGGTCAAGGTCATCGACATGCGCCCGCAGCTGGACGCGCTCGGCCTCAAGGACTACTCCGATGCCGTCCGCCCGGCCGTCTTCTCGCCGGACGAGTCGAAGCTGTACTTCCAGGTCTCCTTCTTCAACGGCTTCTTCGAGTACGACATCGCCACCGAGAAGATCACCCGTACCAAGACGCTGCCGAAGAACCCGGCGACCAGCGACGACCGCACGACCTTCGTCAACGACTCGCGTCACCACGGCATCTCGATGAGCCCGGACGGGCGCAAGCTGTGCGTCGCGGGCACGATGGACGACTACGCCACCGTCGTCGACCGCGCCACCCTCCAGGAGGGCCCGCTCGTCACCGCCTCCAAGCCCTACTGGGCCACGGTCAGCGGTGACGGCAAGTCCTGCGTGGTCTCCGAGAGCGGCACCGACCAGGTCACGGCCATCGACTTCGCCACCGGGAAGAAGGTCGTGTCCGTGCCGGTCGGTGACCACCCGCAGCGCGTCCGGCTCGGCAAGGTGCAGGCCGATTGGACTAGCCCTTCCGCTGGTTGACCTCCTTCGCCGCCCAGGCCGCCAGCTCGGAGCGGGCCCCGGCGAGCAGGTCCGCCGCGGGAGCCGTCGCCCCGTTGGTCACCAGCGCGTAGTGCAGGACGCCCGAGTCCGGCGCGGTGAGCAGCAGGCGGCGGCTGCCCGTGCCGCCGGGCTCCTGGGCCACGCCGACCGGGGTCGAGGCGGTGTACGACGGCGGGGCGTGGGTCGCGCCCAGGTCGGAGACGACCGTGGTGGACGCGGTCGGGAAGCTCGCCGGAAGGTGCAGTTCGGTGGGTGCCGAGCCGCCGTCGGAGCGCCACAGCAGCAGCCCGTACTGCCCTGACCCCACGAGTCGTTGCACGTTCGGCAGGGAACCGGGCACCGGGTTCCAGGTCAGGGTCGTGGAGCCGTCTCGGGAGCGGTCCTCGTAGGTGAAGCCGACGGTCTCACCGGCCGTGGCGCTCGGGTAGAGACGGTCCAGGAGCCGGGCGTCCTGGCGCAGCACAGGCTTGCCCGCGTCGTCGAGGCGTACGGCGGACAGATCCTCGTCGTTCCAGGCGTCGCCGGCGGTGAGCACCTTGTCGGGGTTGCCGTTCATCAGCTCGCGGTGACGGCCGTTGTAGATGTCCCACTGCCACTGGGAGCCGGAGAGCACGGGCCCCGAGGCCGCCGGGTCGGTCCACCAGTCGGCGCCTTTGAGGCGTGAGTCGAGGGCCTGGTACATCGCTTTGAGGACGGTCGGCGCCTTGTCGGAGACGTTGCCCGCGAGGGGGTGCCCGAACTCGCTGACCACGGCGGCCGTCCGCGCGGCGGCGGCCCGGTCACGGACGGTGCGGAAGTCGCCCGCGTACTGGCCGTCCGCCGCCTTGCCCCACATGAAGACGCCGGAGATGGCCTTCTGGTCGTAGAAGTGCGTGTTGAAGACGTAGCGCGGTCCGAGGGTGCCGGCGTCCAGCAGGCCGCCCTCCTGCTTCTGGAAGTCGAGGTTGGCGTTCCAGAAGAGGTTCGGCTCGACGAACGCGGGCTTGTCACGCCACCCGGCCGTGTCCATGCGGGCACGGAACTTCTCGTAGAACGGCCAGAGCACGTCCTTCTCCCAGCCGCGGCTGGTCTGCCCGGAGTCGTAGACGCCCGCGTGCGGTTCGTTGTACGGGTCGAAGCCGGCGATGCCTTTGAACTGGTCGGCGCTGAGGTGCTGTTGCACGTACCGCATGGTCTTCTCGGCGGTGGCGAGGAAGGCGTCCTGCACGCCGTGCGCGTTGTGCCAGAAGTCGTACGACGCACGCTTCACGGCCTCGTTCTGGGTGATGTTCTGCCCCCAGAAGAGGCAGATGCCGCAGGACTCGTCGGGGTAGTTCCCGGCGTCCACGGCCCACTTGGGGGCGCCGTCGCCGGTGTACCAGCTGTCGGCGTCGAACAGGTGCCGGGAGTAGAGGTCCTGGTGGAAGTCGGGGTAGACCCGGATGCCGGCGTCGAGGAAGGCCGTCATCTGGTCGGTGGCGGCAGCCAGGTAGGCCGTGTCCACCTGGCCGCGCTCGGGTTCGGCGTAGGCCCAGGAGAGCAGGAAGCGGACGGTGTTGCCGCCGCCGAGGGCGCGCAGCGCGGTCGCAGACTTGCGGGCGTCGGCGACCGAGGCGAACGGCAGGCCCTTGTTCTCCGCGAGCTTGGTCTCGCCGGAGACGTTGTAGCCGCGCAGCACGATCTCGCGGCCGTGGGCGTCGGTGAAGCGGCCGTCCCGCACGGTGACGGTGGGGTCGTCGAACCAGAGGGAGCCGGACGGGGGCGCGGCGGTGGCCGGCGGGACGCCCGCCACCGACACCGAACCGAAGAGGACGATCAGGACGACCAGGAGACGCGCTCGGATAGTCGGCATGTCCACTACAGTCCGGCGATATCAGGACACCGTCAACACCCCTGACTCTGGAGTAAGTTCCGTCCGGACAACCCTCACACGTCAGCCATCGACCCTCCGTGTCACGTTCAACAAGTACTCCTTCCTGTTCAGCGGGTTGTGGTCGGTGCGCGGGCGCTCGGGAATCGTGCCGTGTGTGACGGGCGCGTAGTGGGCGAAGGAGCTCTCCAGCTCGCCCTCGCCCCGGGTGAGCCCCGGCAGAATCTGCTGGAGGGCGTGCACCCGTGCGGCCGGCACGGTGCCTTGGAGGACGCACAGGTCGTCCCGGTTCCGCGTCGTCTCGGGTACGGCCGCGAGCTGGGCCAGCACCGGCAGCAGGGCGCCGAGGGTGTCGGCGGGCGCCTCGATCCGGAAGCGGTGCATCGGCTCGTGCACCCGCGTCCCGGCCCGCCGCAGCGCCTCGATCAGCACCAGCGGGGTCACCCCGCGGAAGTCGGCCCCCGTGCTCGACATGCTCTTGTCGAAGCCCTGGTGGGCATGGCTCTGGCGGGGCGAGTAGCCGCTGTGGGTCATGGTGACCACGCAGTCGGTGACCTGCCAGCCGTGCAGGCCCTGCTCCAGGGTCTCGCGCACGGTGTCCTCCACGGCCCTGAAGAAGGCGTACGGCATCGACCCGAGCTCCACCTCCAGCCGGAAGCCGACGCCCGAGCCGACCGGTGCGGGCTCGACGCGCAGGCCGACCGTCGCGAGGAACGGGTTGGGGTCCTTCTTGTTGAACTCCACGGCCTGCCCGGTGCCGGCGAGCCGTTCGACGCACAGGGGCGTCGTCTCGCGGAAGGTGACGTCGAGGCCGTACTCCCCGGCGAGGGTGGCCTGGATGACCTCCTTCTGCACCTCGCCGTACAGGGAGACGGAGGTCTCCTGGCGGCGTTCGTCGCGGCGCAGGCCGATCAGCGGGTCCTGCTCGGCCAGCTGGGTGAGCGCCAGGTGGAGCGCTCCCCTGTCGGCGTCCGGGCCGGGGAGGACGACCGTCTCCAGCGTCGGCGGGGCGAAGAAGTGCTCGTACGCCGTGCGGGGTTCGCCGATCGCGTCGCCGATGCGGATGTCGCCGAGCCCGGTGAGGCGGGCGATCCGGC
The DNA here is from genome assembly GCF_040296465.1 of Streptomyces sp. NPDC002130. Taxonomy (NCBI): domain Bacteria; kingdom Bacillati; phylum Actinomycetota; class Actinomycetes; order Kitasatosporales; family Streptomycetaceae; genus Streptomyces; species Streptomyces sp. NPDC002130. The sequence continues at coordinate 900 of NZ_JBEOXI010000339.1, read as the reverse complement.
CGGCCGCGACGGAGTCCGCACGGGTGTCCGTGCCGTGCCCGAAGACGCTGATGCCGGTGACCCGGCCTTCGGCGCCGTCCATGCCGAAGGGGACCCGGTCGCGGGTGCGCAGGGTCCCCGAGAACATCCGGGCGTAGGCGACCTTCTCCCCCGCCGGGCCCCGGTCGACCTTGAACACGGTGGCGGAGACCGGCCCGTCCGCGTCCCCGTCGGCCACCGGCAGCAGGGTTTCGATGCCGGTAAGCAGCGCTTCCACTCCCGCGCCCGTGGCGGCGGAGCCGAAGTAGACCGGGTGGACGAGCGCCTCCCGGGTCTGCGCGACGAGGGAGCCGTGCAACAGCTCGTCCGTGACCGTGTCCTCGACGTACGCGGACAGCAGGGCGTCGTCGTGCCCGGTCAGGATGTCCAGGGCGCCGGCCGGTCCGGGGCCGGGGGTGAAGCGGGCCGCGCGGGTGCCGAGGCCGGCGGCGGTCCCCATCGGCACGATTCCGGGGGTCAGCCGTGCCGAGATCTCCCGCAGCACCGCCTCGTGGCGTGCCCCGCTCCGGTCGATCTTGTTGACGAAGAGCAGCGTCGGGATGCGCAGCCGCTGGAGCGTCCGCATCAGCACCCGCGTCTGCGCCTGCACACCCTCCACTGCGGAGATCACGAGGACGACGCCGTCCAGCACGCCGAGGACGCGCTCCACCTCGGCGATGAAGTCCGGGTGACCGGGGGTGTCGATGAGGTTGACGGTCACGCCGTCGAGCGGGAACGAGACGACGGCGGACTTGATGGTGATGCCGCGCTGCCGCTCCAGGGCGAGGGTGTCGGTGCGGGTGTTCCCGTCGTCGACACGGCCGATCTCGTCGATCACCCCGGTCGAATGGAGCAGCCGCTCGGGCAGCAGGGTGCGCTGCA
>NZ_JBEOXI010000338.1:0-7319 GCF_040296465.1 Streptomyces sp. NPDC002130 | reverse complement strand
AGGACTCGGCGATGATCGCGAAGACGAGGACGCCGACCGGCCAGTACCAGTGCGTCACTGCCTCCGGTGAGTCGGCCGTACGCACCCGCTGCCGGGCCGCCACCGCCGACAGCCACAGCCGGTGCAGGTCGAGCCGCTCCTGAGGCGTCGCCCCGCAGAAGGTCGCGAGCCGCTCGACGGGCGCGAAGTCCTGAGGAACGCCCTCGCCCGCACAGTATCGGTGCAGTGTGGAGGCGTTCATGTTGAGCTGGCGGGCGAGGGAGCCGTAACTCCGACCGGTGCGGTCTTTGAGCTGACGCAGCAACGCCGCGAACTCCTCGGCATCGTCCCTCACCGACATCGTTCCCCTGTCTTCCGCCCGCGATTCCGCATCCCAGGCCTTGATATCACTGCACGTCAGGTGGGCGTGGGATGGTTCCTTGGCGCCCGAAGGACGGCAGTCGTCGCACCGGCCCTCGATGGTCGACGACGTCCGATACGCAGACGCCGACGGTCGCGTTCATGGCCGCCGCGCGCTGGCCTGTGCCACGCCCAGCCGGACGGGGCACGCGCCCCGTCCGGCTGGGCGTGGCGGGCTCCGCCGTCAGTGGGCGCTCTTGGTCGCGATGTCGCTGATGTGGTTGTACCGCTCCACCAGTACGAAGAGCTTGGTCTCTTGCGTGTTCCTCCCACTGCCGAAGGTCAGCGTGACGGCGACCTCGTGTGCGTGCCCCAGGGTGCCGTTGTCCGTCACCGTCCACCGTGTGGGGACGTTCTGGGCACGCAGAACTCCGTCCGCCCCGTTCTCCTTCTCCCAGGCGGCCAGCCGCTTGGCGAAGTCGGGCGTCAGGTAGTGCGTGCGGAGCGCCTTGGCCAGCGCGGCGTCCGGGTTCTCGTAGTCGCCCTTCGCGTCGATGTACGCGCCGTAGAAGTCGGCGATCCGGGTCACCACGTGTCCGGACGTACCGGTGACCGACTTCGGTGCGGCGGCGGCCGGCTTCGAGGTGACGGCAGGCCCCTTCACGGCGGTATGGACGGACGCCTGCGCCGAGCCCTGCGCCGACACGCCGAGCCCGACGGCCAGGACGAGGCCAACGGCAGCCACGCCAAGGCTGCTCGGACGACGGCGTGCGGAGGACTTCCTGTTCATGTGCGTCTTCTTTCTCTGATTCGTGTGTGATTGCTCGCGGCAGGCTCCGGCTTTCGACCCGAAGACGTCTGCCGCCGTTCACCACCTCGTCCCGCGCCCGATCCCGATCCCGGTTGCCGAACTCCGCACCTCCGGTGCCTGGACACGCAGGGGCCCGGTGCGAAGGTTGCGGGGTGGATCGTCGCCGTGCCACTGCCGGGGCGGTGCTTGCGCCTCGGCCGGTGCGACACCCAGAGCTTCGAGGACACCCGGGGTTCCCTACAACAGCAACCCCCTCATCCCCGACGACAGAACGATCCCACCCGCGTTGACCTGCGGAAAAGGGAGTATCGGGAATGGCCTGGGACGCGTGGTCAGTCCCCTGCGGGACCGCCCGATGGCATCGTCGTTCGGCTCACGAGCCGGGGGCCCGTATCGCGGGTCCCTTCGCCGGCCCCAGCCGCGTGCTCGCTCCTGCCCTGGCGCTCGCGTTCGTCGGCTTCGGCCTGCTGCTCGGCTGCGACGGCTGGGAGTCGCCTCGGTATGCCACCGCCCTTGACAGTGGTGGCGGGGGCGGTCGGCGACCTGGGCTCGCCCTGCCGTCGTCCGTGACCGGCCTGGTGATGGCCGAGGCCACCGGCGTCCGCCCGGACGGCTGAAGCAGCCCCGGGGCCCGGGCTGTGGAACGACCGCCGGCAGGAAGCATTCGCCCGCATCACCGCGGCGATCCGCTCCCACGGCGCAGTCCCGGCCATCCAGCTCGCGCAGGGTTGCGTCCTGGGAAGTGGTGTGCGGGTTCCCACCTGATCCGGGCGCTTGGCCTGGCGTCGGAGTGAGGGCCCGGATATGAGAACGGCCACCGGCTGAGAGCTCGTAACACGATCTTGTGCGGCAGCGTGGCAGCCGGGTGTCCGTAGTCTTCCGGCATGGACAACGGAATCAGCCGTGTGGATGACGGGTGGGACATCCGCTCGATGCGTGGGATCGGCATCGGAGAGGTGATCATCGGCAACGAGCTGCGGCTTCACACCGGTGCGAACCGGATCGAGGTTCACAGTCCCGCAGAACTGACGACGGACCACGAAGCCGTGCCCGTCCACGCATCCACACGGACCAACCTTGACCGGCTGCCGCAGCTGCTCGATCAGGTGATCGCCGAGGTTCACGCAGCCGATTCAGGCAGCCTGCGGGTCCGCTTAGCCAACGGATGGCGTCTGGACGTGCCCGTTTCCTCCGATGCCTTCGGCTGGGTCATCGGTCTGCGGGGCAGCTACTTCATCAGATCACTGCCCGGTGGCGGCGTGAGAATGCCCGACGGGTCACGGGCTTGATCGCCGCGCTTACGAGGTGAGCGGCCTCTTGAGCCTCCTCCAGCAGATGAGCGAGCACCCGACCGAGACGAAGGCGTCGTGCAGATCAAGATGCTCAAGCGCCAGATGTTCGGCCGGGCGGGCTTCCAGCTGCTGAGGAAGCGAGTCCTGCTCGCAGGATGAGCTCTGGTGCCGTGCGATAGATTGCGGGCGACATGAGAGAAGAGCTCGCATGGACTCCCGCATCCCGCGGTTGCGACGCAAGCTGGCACGCATCCCCTACGCGCCCAACCGAAGCCACTCCTTTGGGGAGGAGCGGCACGAATTTCGTCTCGGCCCCCGCATCACCAACGGTCAGGCAGATGCCTTTCAGGGCGAGCATGACGTGGAACTCCCGCAGCCCTATCGAGACTTCCTCACCAACATGGGCGGCAGTGGTGCGTCTCCGTACTACGGACTGATCCCGTTGGAGGACTGCACGCTCTTCACGATGAACTCCAGAGACCCCAGCACGGGCTCAAGAGGATTCAGCCGGGCCTATCGCCCCACCCGCCGTGGTGACCTGTTCCTGCACGTCATCGAACGCGGCTGCAGCGATCTCGTCCTCATAGGCATAACCGGCCCTCTCACCAGGCGCATGCTCATCGGCAACGCAGACGGCTTCTGGGGCCCGAACGTCTCCTCAGCCCCGGACTTTCTCGCCTGGTATGAACGATGGCTCGACCACATGGCTGCCGGACAGGACAACCGGGCTCTGGAGCTCACCTCACCTCAGCTCAGAGCGCATCCGATCCGGCAGCGGCTCGCTCACTCCCCGTAACCGCTCCACAGAACCTGAGCCAGAACCCGTTCTCATGAACGAAGCCAGGCGGATCGTCAACACGTGCTCCGACACCCTGTTCGGCGACACCGGGCGCAGCGCGTATGCCGTGGGCAAAGGCGCCGTGGCCCTCATTTGAGGGCCGTTTCTGGAACCGCGCCAGGCCGCGCCCCCGACTGGTCTTACGGTGGAACACGCCCATCCAGGGCTGCGACGAGGATCAGGACCTGGACACCAACGGGAGGGGCCCGCCATGCAGTTGGCCGCCGACAAGGGCGACATCAACACGATCATCGGGGGAATCGCCCCCGACTGGGGGCCCTTCGGCGCCCTCGGTACCGAGGCCAAGACGATGATCCAGGTGATCATGGCGCTCGCCATCCTGATCTGTCTGGCGCTCGCCATTTGGGGCGCAGCGAAGCAGCGGATCGGCGCCACCGCCCTGCGAGACACCTTCAGCGCCGAGCAGGGCAAGGGCCTGATCGTCGCAGGACTGACAGGCGTCTTCATCATCGGCTCACTCGGAACCGTGTTCACCATCGTCTACGGCATGGCCGTCTAGCCGACTTCCGGCACCGCCGTTGCCAATTGGCGCCTGTCCCCCGGCGCGACGAACGGGCCCTCATTTGAGGGCAGTCGCTCGGACTCTTAACGCTGACCTGGCGGGAGAGCCCGACGCTGGCGGGGCCGTCCGCTCCAGACGGACGGGGGCGTCCGCGCGGTCGACGCGCACCGAGGTGGCGCCCTCGTCCGGCTGGACGTCGAGCACCAGGCGCAGGCCGCCGCCGCGGTGCGTGAGCCGGGTTGGCTCACCAGCCTGCAGCGCGGTACACGCCTAAAGGAGCGGCAGCACGATCTCCACCACCCGCTACGGCGGCCCGCTCGGCAGCTGTCCCGAACCGCGCACGCGTGCGGGAGGAGACGACTGTGGCCCACCTCGATCGAGGAGAACGCCCAGCACGGCATGCTGTAGGACGATGTGGCGCCGGACGTTCCCCAGAGGCAAGGCACCGCCGATCAGGGCGAGATCCCGCCCGACGACCCTGAAGACCCGATGCGCACGACGCAACAGACTCTCTCGACAATGCGAAGATCTATGCGAACCGTGCTGATGTCGCGCTGCGCCCGTTTTACGACACAGACCGTCGCGACACCGTGCGGCATCGCCACCCGCTACCGCCTCGGTCCCGCGACGGCGTAGGCCGCGCTGCTGACGACCGTGAGGACCAGGGCCGTCCAGGTGCCTGCTGCCGTGCCGGGAGGCAGCAGCATCCACATCGCCACCTCCATCGGCGCACTCGTCGGGGGCGGGGGTGCTCCGCTCCTCGTGTCGGCTGCGGGCTCTTCCGGTCGTCCTCCCCGCGACCGCGGCGAGGGGCCGAGCGCCCGCTCGCGCGGCCGGCCTTCGGCGTACCACCACTCGGCGAGGGCCGTGGGGCTGTGTGGCGGGGTGGATGACGACCGGGACGGTCAGGGCGATCCGGAGTTTGTCCAGCCAGGCAAGGCGGTTGGCGGCGTGGGAGGAGACGATGAGAAGGGCCTTCGACACTCCCACTTGACTGCATCTAGGACGTCCACAGTGGGCAAAATTGCCCGAATGTGCATTTCTTTGCACGCCTTTTGAGTGCATGCCATAGATTATTTGCTTACATGATCATTAGGGTCCCCTCAACCCGGACGCGTTTTGCCGCTTTCGTGGCAAGTCCACGTAAAATCAAGGGGGTTTTTATGCTGCAAGCCAGACGCACCAGACACAGACGCCTATCTCTGGCCGTCGTGTTCTTCGCAGTGCTCGCCTGTTTCGGCCTGGCCGGCGTCACCCAAGCAAGTGCCACCACTGCGAGTGGTGACTTCGCCGCAATTTCGCCCTCTGCCAGGATCGTTGACACGCGCTCGGCTCTCGGTGTCAGCACCACGCTCGGTGCGGCTTCCACCAACGCTTTCCAGGTCCTGGGGCAGGGCGGCGTTCCCAGTTCCGGGGTGTCGGCCGTGTCGCTGGGAATCACCGTGGCGAACGCCACCTCGTCCGGCAGCTACCTGCAGATGTGGCCCGACGGCAGCACCAGGCCCCCGGGGTCCGTCATCAACTTCTCCAGCAGCGCGGACGCAAGCAACTCGGCAATCGTCGCAGTCGGCCCGGACGGGAAGATCGACGTCTACAACTCCAGCGGCACCGCCGACCTCATCGTGAACGTCAACGGATACTTCACCTCCGATGGTGGCGCCACCTCTCCGGGAGGATACGTTCCGGTCACCCAGTCACGGCTCGTCGATACCCGGGACGGCACCGGCGCCGCGCAGACACAGATCGCGCCCGGCGGGACGCTGAACGTCCAGATCGACGGTGTGGACGGCATCACCGACGAGGCGTCGGTCTACGCCAACATCACCGTTCCTTCCCCCGGCAGTGCCGGAACTCTTTACGCCTACGCCACCGGAGGATCGGCTGGGCAGCCGGTCGTCGACTACAAGACCGTCACCACGTCCCAGGGCGCGGTGATCCCCGTAGGGGAAGGCGGCCAGATCACCCTGAAGAACGGGTCCTCCACCCAGTCGGTCGACGTGGTCCTCGACATCTACGGCTACTTCACCCAACCATCTTCCGGTGGCGGGGCCTTCACCGCCGCCCAGGACCGGCTGCTCGACACCCGCACCTCCACCGCCATCCCGGCCGACAGCAGCGTCAGCGTGACAGTGGCCGGCAACGACGGTATCCCCACGTCCTTCGGCGCGGCCGTCCTCAACTTGACCACGACCGGACAGCAGAACTCCGGCTACCTACGCGTGTGGCCGACCGGACAGCCGATGCCGTCCACCACGTCGGTGGACAACTTCCAGGCGAACACCTCCACCGCCGACCTGGTGATCGCCCAGCCCGGCGACCAGGGCGCGGTGAGCATCTACAACGCCAGCAGTGGCACCATCCAGCTCATCGTCGACCTGCAAGGGTGGTTCTCCATCGACGGTAACGACGACAGCGGCACCGTGACGACGCTACCGCCGGCTGATCCCCCGGAGACGGACCTGACCGACGCGCCAACGGACCCTGCAACCGCCACCTCAGAACCGGCGACCCCCACAGACTCGCCGAGCGGCATCGCGCCCAACCATGTGTACTGCGACCCAGGGGGCGTCTACAAACCCACCTCCCTCGGGGGCAGATACATCCGCGCCATCGGGCCCCTCCAGTCCAACTACAACGGCACCAGCCACAACGAAAGCACCACGTTCACTGCTGAGGCGTCGGGGACCGTCGGCATCAGCCTGACCGGATCGCTAAAGGTCTCACTCAACGAGCTAGTCTCGCGCCAAGAAGCCACCTACGGCATCAACTTGTCAGCTTCGCTGACCGCGAAACTGGGTAACTCGGTGACCGCGACCATCCCGTCGCATAAGACCGTCAGTGCCAAGTACGGCGTCTGGCGACGGCGTATCACAGGTACCAGCTTCTACCTGTACAGCAACTGCACGCACTCCACGTCTTCAACAGTCGTCTCCTACACGCCTTACACCGTCGGCTGGTACACATGGCAAAGCTGACCAGGGCCTCCGCGGCAGTGACGATCGCCTTGGCAGCGAGCGTTCCGCTCATCGCGGGCTGTGCAGCGCACAAGGGCCAGGGCTCACCGGACAAAACCCCAACCGCCTCCGCGACCGCGTCCCATCGCTCTTCGGCCATTGATCTGACGAAAACCCCACCCGACATCTCCGGCTCGGCCAAAGCCCTCATTCGCCTGGCGGACAGGACAAGTTCGGAAGAGGTAGCCGTGATCCAGAGCATCAAGGCCGGGACGGTTGCCGTGGCGACCGAATGCACCGGCGAGGGGAAGACGACCATAGTCATCGGAAAACTGGCCACCTACACCATCCCGTGCGCGGCCACGCCCGCTACGACTTACAACGAGATCGGATTGGGCAGCAGCAAGCAACACGTCAAAATCACGGTTATGGCCAGCGCCGGAATCCACTGGGGCTTGTCAGTCGGATGGCGTCCGGGATATCAGCGCCCGTCCTGACGCATTTCTGGTGGGCGTGAGGCGGGACGTCATTTCCGCCCCGGACCGCCCCGGAGGGCTCCGGG
>NZ_JBEOXI010000337.1:0-7332 GCF_040296465.1 Streptomyces sp. NPDC002130 | reverse complement strand
GAGCAGGGAGGTGACGTCCTCGCCGCTGCCGCCCTCACGCAGGCCGATGAGATCGGAGAAGTAGGCGCCCATCTCCCTCCTGGCCTTCTCGCCGGCCTCGGCGCCGTGCGAGGAGGACAGGATCAGCCGGGTCCAGGCGCGCATGCCCTGCCGGTCGGCGGGCGGGACGCCCAGCAGCTCGCAGATCACCGCGCTGGGGAAGGGGCTGAGCACGGCCTCGGTCAGATCGGTGGGCGGACCGTCCTGCAGCAGCTCCTCGACCAGTTCCGCCACCATGCGCCGGCACCGCTCGCGCACCCGCTCCACCCCCTGCGCCGTGAACGCGGCGGCAACGGCGCGGCGCAACCGGGTGGGGGCCGACGGGTCCACGAGACAGGTGGCGTCGCCGCCGGCCGGACCGGGCGCGGGCCGGCCCGGGACCGGGGTCAGGTCCTCGGTGATCGTCTCTTCGCTCATGTCACCTCGTCTCGTCCGCGCTGTGCCAGCGGCCCAGGGCCATCTCGGCGGTGATGCCGGGACCGAACCCGGCGAGCAGCCCGCGCGCCCGGTGCTCGGTGCCGCCCTCGTCGAACAGCCGGCGCAGCGCGTCCAGGACGACGGCGCTGGCGATGTTGCCGTACTCGGTGAGCGTGGCCCGGCTGAACCGGAAGGCGTGCGGGTCGACGCGCAGGAAGGCGCTGAGGTCGTCGAGGATGCGGGGACCGCCCGCGTGGACGATGTAGAAGTCCAGCTCGCAGGCGTCCCAGCCGTGATCACCGGCCAGGTCCTTCAGCACGGGGGCGAGCGGTTCCATCGTCGCCGGTACCCGCTTGTCCAGCAGGAAATGGAAGCCGGTCGCCTTCACGTCGTACGTGATCCAGTCCTCGGTCTTGGGGATCAGATACGAGCCGTTGCGCTCCAGCCGGACGCCCTCGCCGCCCCGGCCGCGGACCGCTGCGGCGGCTATGCCGTCACCGAACAACCCGTTCGACAGCAGCGAGCCGACCCCGATGTCGGTGGGCTGGTAGCACAAGGAGCAGAACTCGCAGGCCACGATCAGCGCGTTGGCCTCCGGGTAGGCCGTGCAGAAGTCGTGGGCCCGGTTGATGGCCGCGCCGCCGCCCGCACAGCCGAGCTGGGCTATCGGCAGCTGCCGGGTCGTCGGCTCGAATCCCATCTCGTTGATCAGCCAGGCCGTGAGCGAGGGCATCATGAAACCCGTGCACGAGACGTAGACGATCAGGTCCACTTCCGCGGTGAGCAGCTCGGCGCCGTCGAGTGCCCGCTGAACGACCGCGGGCACCCGGGCCTTCGCCTCGGCCTCGTAGAGCTTGTTGCGGTCCTCGAACCCGGGGTGCCTCAGCGTCTCCTCGACGGGCTGCACGATGTGCCGGGTGCGCACCCCGGTGTTCTCGATCAGCCGGAGGGCCAGCGGCAGTTGGGGGTGCCCGGCGTGGCGCTCACGCGCCAGGTCCAGGGTTTCCTCCATCGTGATCACGTGCTCTGGAACGGACACCGAGGGTCTGCACAAAGTCGCCATGAGCCGCGCCTGCTTTCGCCGCCCGGAAGGCTCGTCGCCCCCCGGTCAGATGGTGGTTCACCGCAAGGGTGGTCCACTCACGATCACCCGGCGGTACGCCGACTTCGCGCGGAGCTACTCCGTACCGGGGACGTTCTGCGCCCGGTCGAGTCAGGTGCCCCCGAAGGCGGGGGGAACCGAGACGCACCCGCACCACTCAGGTCGCGGTCCCACTGCTGTGCGCGATACAGGCCACGTCGATCCGGTCGGCCAGCTTCGCCAGCTCAATGGCCAACTCGGCGACCGTGTCCTCGTCCAGCCCCGACTCCCCGCCCTCCACGAGCCGCACCCACCGACCTCCCACCGTCCGCAAGAGCTTGCTGACATCCGCCGCAGCCACCTGCAGGGTCCCGCGGTCGTCGACGATCAGAGGCAGAGTCACTTCGCGGTTCACAGACGGGATCGTAGCCCCGCAACACTCACGCACCATGCCAAACAGTGGTGATGTTGCAGAACTCGCGGATTCCGTGCCCGGACAGCTCACGCCCGTACCCGGACCGCTTCACACCGCCGAACGGGAACGCCGGATGGGACGCGGTCATGCCGTTGAAGAACACCCCGCCGGCCTCCAGGTCGCGTACGAACCGGTCCACCTCGCCCTCGTCCCGCGTCCACACGTTCGAACTCAGCCCGAACGGGGAGTCGTTGGCGATCAGCACGGCCTCGTCCAGGTCGGCCGCCCGGTACAGCGTCGCGACGGGCCCGAACGCCTCCTCCCGGTGGATCCGCATCTCGCGGGTGAGACCGGCCAGGATCGTCGGCGTGTAGTACCAGCCCGGCCCCTCCGGCCGTTCGCCACCGCACAGCACCTGGGCCCCGCTGCGCACCGCGTCGTCGACCAGCTCTTCCAGATCGCGCAGGCCCTGCTCGCTGGAGAGCGGCCCCACCTGGGTGTCGTCGGCCATCGGGTCGCCGACCTTCAGTGCCTTCATGCCGTCGGCGAACCGCTCGGCGAAGGCGTCGTAGACGTCCGTGTGCACGATGAACCGCTTCGCGGCGATGCAGGACTGCCCGGTGTTCTGCACCCGCGCGGTCACCGCGACCTTCGCGGCCCGGTCGATGTCGGCGGAGGGCATGACGACGAACGGGTCGCTGCCGCCCAGCTCCAGCACCGTCTTCTTGATCATCTCCCCGGCGGTGGAGGCGACCGCGCGGCCCGCGGGCTCGCTGCCGGTGAGGGTGGCGGCCTTGACCCGCTCGTCGCGCAGGATCTCGTCGACCGCGGCGGAGCCGATCAGCAGGGTCTGGAAGGTGCCCTCCGTGAAGCCCGCGCGGTGGAAGAGGTCCTCCAGGTAGAGGGCGGTCTGCGGGACGTTCGAGGCGTGCTTGAGCAGTCCCACGTTGCCCGCCATCAGCGCGGGTGCGGCGAACCGGACCACCTGCCACAGCGGGAAGTTCCACGGCATCACCGCCAGCACCGGTCCGAGCGGCCGGTAGCGCACCCGTACGCGGGAGGCGCCGGAGTCCTTCACGTCGGAGTCGGCGGGCTCCTCGTCGGCGAGCAGTTCCTCGGCGTGGTCGGCGTACCAGCGCATCGCCTTGGCGCACTTCGCCGCCTCGGCCCGGGCCTGCTGGATCGGCTTGCCCATCTCGGTGGTCATCACGCGGGCGATGTCCTGCTGGTCCTCTTCGAGGAGGTCGGCGGCCCGGTGCAGCAGCCGGGCGCGCTCGTCGAAGCTCGTCGTCCGGTACGTGCGGAACGTGGCCTCCGCGAGCTGGAGCCGGCGCTCGATCTCCTGCTCGCCCATGGCCTCGTACGTCTTGAGCGTCTCGCCGTTCGCCGGGTTCACCGTTGCGATGGGCATGACCGACCTCCCTCTGGAGCGGGCTGTGTCTCGACCTTCCCGCGCGGCGGAGGGGACCGCAACGCGGGAGTGTCTCCTCAGGGCGAGTGCTCCGCCAGCCGGTCGAGAAACGCCGCCTGCGCTTTGATGATCACGGCGCGGGCCGCGTCGAGGCCGAACCAGGCCACCCGGTCCACTTCGGGGAACTCCTGGAGCCGTCCGGACCGCGGCGGCCACTCCATCCGGAACGTGCCGGGCGTGATCGTCGCCGGGTCGAGATCAGCCTGGACCGCCCAGGCCGTGACGATCTTGCCGCCTGTCTGCCGGACCTCGCCGAGGTCGATGGCCTCCCCGTCGGGCGCGGGCAGCCCCACTTCCTCCCGGAACTCGCGGCGGGCGGCGTCCCAGGCGGGCTCGTCCGGCTCGTACTCGCCCTTGATCACGGTCCATGCCCCGGCGTCGCGCCGGGCGAAGAACGGGCCGCCCATATGGCCGAGCAGCACCTCGATGCCGTCGTCGGCGGGGTGGAAGAGCAGCAGGCCGGCACTGCGCTTCACGGCTTCACCTCCGGGTGCGCGGCGAGCAGCGTCTCGACCGTGTCGGCGTCCTCGGGGCGCTTGTCCTCCCGGTAGCGGATCACGCGGGCGAAGCGGAGGGTGACGCCGGCCGGGTAGCGGGTGGAGCGCTGCAGTCCGTCGTAGGCGATCTCGACGACGAGTTCCGGGCGGACCTTCACGACGTGGTCGTCGGTCTCGACGGCGAGCTGCTGGAGGCGTTCGGTCTGCCAGGTGAGCACGGCGTCGGTCATGCCCTTGAAGGTCTTGCCGAGCATGGCGAGGCCGCCGTCGGCGGTGCGGGCACCCAGGTGGAGGTTGGAGAGCTTGCCGGTGCGGCGGCCGTGGCCCCACTCGGCGGCCAGGACGACCAGGTCGAGGGTGTGGACGGGCTTGACCTTCAGCCAGGACGCGCCGCGCCGCCCCGCGCTGTAGGAGGCGTCGAGGGCCTTGGCCACGACGCCTTCATGGCCACGCTGCAGTGTCTCGGCCAGGAACTCCTCCGCCGCGGGCGTGTCGTCGGGCCCGGACACCAGCGTGCGCCGCACCCGCATCGGCTCGGGCACCAGCCGGGCCAGCTCGGCGTGCCGCTCGGCGAAGGGCAGGTCCAGCAGGTCGTGCCCGTCGACGGACAGCGCGTCGAAGAAGACGGGGGAGACCGGCACCGCCCGCGCGGCCGTCGTCACATCCGTGCGGGAGCCGACGCGGCCGGCCGTCTCCTGGAACGAGCGGGGGCGCCCCTCCTCGTCGAAGGAGATCACCTCGCCGTCCAGGATGAACCGCTCGCCCCGCAACTCCAGCGCGGCGGCCGTCACTTCGGGCAGGCGGTCGGTGATGTCGTCGAGGGTGCGGGTGTAGAGCCGCACGGTGTCGCCGTCCCGGTGCACCTGGACTCGGATGCCGTCCAGCTTCTCCTCCACCGCGCAGGCGCCCAGCTTGTCGACCGCCTCGGCCACCGAGGAGGCGCTGTGCGCCAGCATCGGCCAGACCGGGCGGCCGACCGTGAGGCGGAAGCGGTCCAGGGCGGCGGGCCCGTCCGCGAGCAGCGCCTCGGCGACCGCCTGCAGGGAACCCGCGAGCATCACGGCCCGCCGCACGTCCGCGGACGGCGCCCCGGTCGCCTGCGCGAGCCCCTCCACCGCCACCGCGTCCAAGGCGCCCTGCCGGACCTCGCCGGTGAGCAGCCCGAGCAGGAACCGCTGCTCGGTCTCGGTGGCCGCGCCCATCAACTCCGCGACCAGCCGGGCCCGTTCCGCCTGGGAGCCCGGGCCGGACACCTTGGCGAGTTCCGCCAGCCGGGCGTCCACCTCCCGCACGGTCAGACCCGGCTCCGAGGCCGGGGCGACCGGACGGCTCAGCACCTTCCAGCCGACGCCGATCCGGCCCTGCGGCAACCGTCCCGCCAGGTACGGGATGACGATCGGCACGTCCTCCGCCTCGGCGTCCCGGAAGAGCTCCGCGAGCAGGGCCGTCTTGCGGGACCGCGCCGAGGTGGCGGCGACCTCCTGGGACACTCGGGCCAGCCGGTGCAGCAGCATGCAGCCATGGTGCACCGCAGGCGGTGCCTCTACACCTGGGCGAGGGTGTCGAGGTCGGCCAGGGCAGGCCCCCGACGGCGAGCCGGTGCGTCCCCACCTGGGCGAGGGTGTCGAGGTCGGCCAGGGCAGGCCCCCGACGGCGAGCCGGTGCCTCTACACCTGGGCGACCGCGTCCAGGTCGGTCATCAGCAGGTCCCCGACGATCGCCGTCGCCGCCCGGTATCCGCCGCTCGCCGCGTGCACGACCTGCTCGGCGAAGCCGATCGCGTTGCCCGCGGCCCACACGCCGGGCACGGTCGTCAGCCCGGTCGGATCGACCACCGGATACGCGCCGAACGGCGTCTCGTGCAGCTCGGCGCCCAGCCGCTCCAGCAGGCCGGTCTGCGGAACGGCCCGCGGGGCGAGGAACAGCACCGAGCGGGCGTGCTCCGTACCGTCCGCGAGCCGGACGCCGGTGAGCCGGTCGGCCTCGACCACCAGCTCCGCGACCTCCCCGGGCACCACCTCCACCCCGGCCGCGGCGAGCCGGCGCAGATCCTCGTCGGACAGTTCCTCCTCGGTGACGGTGTGCAGGAAGAGCCGCACGTCCTTCGACCACTGGGACACCATCAGCGCCTGGTGCACACTCGCCGGACTGGTGGCCAGCACCCCGAACGGCTGGTCGCGCACCTCCCAGCCGTGGCAGAACGGGCAGTGCAGCACGTCCCGGCCGAACCGCTCGGCCACCCCTGCGACCGCGGGCAGCTCGTCCTGCAGCCCGGTCGCGACGACCAGCCGCCGGGCCCGCACGGTCCGGCCGCCGGCCAGCGCCACGGTGAAGTCCTCGCCCTTCTCGACCTCCATCACCCGGTCCCGCACCAGCTCCACGCCGTAGCGCGCGACCTCCTCGCGGCCGATCGCCAGGAACTCGGCGGGCGGCATGCCGTCCCGCGTCAGGTAGCCCTGCATGTGCGCGGCGGGCGCGTTGCGCGGCTCGCCCGCGTCGACCACCAGCGTGCGGTGCCGGGCCCGCCCCAGCACCAGCGCCGCGGACAGGCCCGCCGCGCCCCCGCCGATGACCACCACTGCGTACTTCTCGGTCATGTGACCACCTCCGCTGCCGAGCGTCGCCCCGGTCCTGCGGGATTGACAAACCTCTTTGCCGAACCTGCAATACGACCATGACGACGGACGAGGTACTCGCGGGCGTGGGCCCCCGGCTGCGGCAGATGCGCAAGGACCGGGAGGTGACCCTGGCGGCGCTCTCCGAGACCACCGGCATCTCCGTCAGCACCCTCTCGCGGCTGGAGTCCGGCCTGCGTAGACCCAGTCTGGAGCTGCTGCTGCCCATCGCGCGCGCCCACCGGGTGGCGCTGGACGAGCTGGTCGGGGCCCCGCCGGCCGGTGATCCGCGCGTGCGCTCCAAGCCGATCGTGATGGGCGGCCGCACCCACTGGCCGCTCACCCGCCAGCCGGGCGGCCTGCAGGCCTTCAAGGTCCTCGAACCGAAGCGCGAGCAGGAGCCGGACCCCAGGACGCACGAGGGCTACGAGTGGCTGTACGTGCTGTCCGGGAGGCTGCGCCTGGTGCTGGGCGAGCACGACGTGGTGCTCACGGCGGGGGAGGCCGCCGAGTTCGATACCCGGGTGCCGCACTGGTTCGGGTCGACGGGGGAGGGGCCCGTGGAGTTTCTCAGCCTGTTCGGGCCGCAGGGTGAGCGGATGCATGTGCGGGCCCGGCCCAAAGGTGCGTGACCCGGCGTGACCCGGCGTGACCCACGGGTGAAGCCTCTGCGCGGGACTTTGCGGGAGACTGTTCCCTGATGGGCAAGCGACCGCTTAGTATGCGAACCGACCCCGGTCAGACACAGCAGTCCCCCGTGGAGGCCCCGCATGCAGGCATGGCAAGTGCACGAGAAC
>NZ_JBEOXI010000336.1:0-7352 GCF_040296465.1 Streptomyces sp. NPDC002130 | reverse complement strand
GCTTCGAGCCCACCGGTGACAGCTTTGGCGAAGAACCCGAAGCGCTCCTCGACCTCAGCATGAGCAACATCCTCGGTGAGGACTTCACAAATTCGACATCCGGTGGACTTCTACGTGACTGATCCGCCGTACCTGATCAGCGTTACTGAAGTGCCGAACACGTCGGAGGTGTAGTTCGGCGCCCCAGTCGACGTCGGCTACCCCGCCCCGTCGACGTCGTAGGTGCGTGGGGCGTGCACATCTCAGTCGAGATCAACACGATCTTCTCGATCATCGCCGGAGTGTGCCGGAACCAATCGAGTACGACATGCGCCATGTGAGGAACTCGGGCAATCCATGGATGCCGCTGGCATCGTCGGTGCGGACCGACAGTTTCCGTTCGACTCCCGCTACTCGGGATCGGACGGAAACTGCGCCAGCGTGCCCCTCGACGACGGTGACGTGGTCGGTTGTAGTGCTGAAGTCGGCGTTACCCATTAGGAGCAGCAACGCGACGGGCGACCAGGGACATGCTCTCTTCAGTAAATGCAGCGCACACCGAAATGAAATGCGCTGTGGTAGTTCAGCGTTGCCTCTACTAGCCGGAGTACGCAGCGGTGAGCGACATCGAGATGCGTGGGACCGTGTTGTCGGCGTCTAAGTGGCGGCCGGGGGCGGCAGTACAGGTGCGCCTCAGTGGCACATAAGTGTTTCCTTCGTCACTGCCCCGGCGCCCGCCCAGTAACCGGCATAAATCCATGCGGTGACGCAATCATCCCACGCTTACCGCCTACGCTTTCGCTCCTGTCGCCATATCATCAACACCCACAACAGATGACTCGCGATAGCTATCGCAAACAATGTCAGGTGTATCCGATCGGCGGTTGGCTCCCGGAAAATGCGACGGCTCATGCGTTGGGCCTCAATCTCGGCGTGGACGAACGAAATGTGTGGGCCAGTTTAGCGTCCGGCCGTGAATAAGTATGTAGCTGAGCCATTTCGATGCGTTGACGGTGCATTCACCCCGATTTATCGAGCCCGCTATTTTGGATGGAGGTGCCTCTAAGTGCATCCAATTCGCCGCCAGCCAGGCGCTGGCCCATTCGGACGACTCCCACACCGAGACATCTTCGAGTTCGTCGTGAGGTCATTATTCTTCGACGCTCAACCGTCAGGGCAATCGGGATGAGCTGACGGTCGGCCATCTTCGGAGCGCGGTCAGGAGATGCCGATTGCTGTGCGATCGCCAACGGCGGTGCATCGGGTCTGGGCCGGGTGGCGACGTTCGACCCTGTCGGCCCGTTCTAGAGGCTGAACACCTTGAGTGTCAGGACTGCCTGTTGCCTGGCCGAATGGCTTCAGGTCCAAACTGTTCGGTGGATCGCTGGTTCGCCCGTCGTGAACTGCGTACTGCGGATTACGCCCTCTCGCGATACCGTTGGTATATGAATAGAAGTCACCCCACTACCGGGGATCGGGACGCGCAAGGATTTTGTTCTGTCTTCCGGTCGTCGCGTGGGTGTCGTCACCCATCGGGACGGTCATACCGACCTCATCGTGTCCAAGGCAGACGACCCTGACGCGTGTGCTGCCTCACTGCCTCTGACCACCGAGGAAGCGGCAGCGCTCAGCAATCTCCTGGGTGCCCCACAGCTCGTTGCTCAGCTCGAAGAAGAGCACCGTGACCTTCCGGGCATTCGAACCAAACAACTCTACATCAAGGACGGTTCTCGCTACGACGGACAGACCCTCGGGGACACCGGCATGCGCACGCGCACCGGAGTGTCCATCGTCGCCGTCATGCGCGCGGGACAGGTGAGCCCGTCCCCGAACCCCGACTTCACCTTCACCGGGGGAGACCTTCTCGTAGCAGTCGGAACGCCGGACGGTTTGGCCGCAGCGGCAAAAATCTTGGCCAACGGCTGACTGGCGCGTGGACACAACCACCCTCGCACTGATCGAACTCGGCGCGGTCTTCTTCGCGCTCGGACTGCTCGGACGACTCGCTGCTCGCGTCGGCATGTCGCCGATCCCGTTCTACCTGATCGGCGGCCTGTGCTTCGGACAGGGCGGTTTCATCCAACTCGGAGACATCGGCGAGTTCTCCCATCTGGCAAGTGAGATCGGGATCGTCCTGCTCTTGCTGCTCTTGGGGCTCGAATACACTGCCGCCGAGCTCGTCACCGGTCTCAAACGCTCGCGGGTAGCCGGCATCGTCGACATCGTCCTCAACGCCACCCCTGGCGCGGTGGTCGGCTTGATGCTCGGCTGGGGCGTCGTGGGGGCGACGGTCATGGCCGGCGTCACCTACATCTCGTCTTCGGGAATCATCGCCAAGGTGCTCAGCGACCTGGGGCGCCTCGGTAACCGCGAGACACCGGTCGTGCTGTCGATTCTGGTGTTCGAAGACCTGGCGATGGCGCTGTATCTGCCGATTCTGACCGCGATGCTTGCGGGCGTCAGCTTCATGGGCGGGCTCGAAGCGGTCGGGATCTCGTTGTTGGTCATCACCGTGGTTCTTGTTGTGGCCCTGCGATACGGGCGGTACGTCTCCGCGCTCCTCGACAGTCCCGACAGTGAGACGCTCCTGCTCAAGCTGCTCGGTGCCGCACTGCTGGTTGCCGGCATCAGTTCGGCGATGCAGGTGTCGGCGGCTGTGGGCGCGTTCCTCCTCGGGATCGCGATCTCGGGGTCGACGGCGCACAATGCCAGTCGCGTACTCGAGCCCCTTCGAGATCTGTTCGCTGCAATGTTCTTCGTGGTCTTCGGTCTAAACACCGATCCCAGTTCCATTCCGCCCGTCCTCGGGTGGGCTGCGATCCTGGCCGTCGTCACCGCGATCACGAAGCTGATCACCGGCGCCTGGGCGGCCAGACGTCAGGGTGTCGCGCGAATGGGTCAAGCGCGCGCCGGTGCCGCCCTGATCGCCCGCGGTGAGTTCTCCATCATCATCGCCGGGCTGGCGGTGTCCGCGGGTGCGGTCGACGCCGAACTGGCGGCATTGGCAACGGCTTACGTGCTCCTGATGGCGGTCATCGGTCCAGTGGCGGCAAGAGTTATCGAACCGGTTGCCTCGTTGTACATCAAGGTTCGTACGAAGTCCTGATTGCGGCCCTATTCTGTCCGGATGTCGAACAGAATCGCCCGTCCCGCCGCGACTCGGTATCGGTCAAACGTTGAACCTGTTGAAGGGCAAGCCAACTACCCGAAACGCTCACAAATGCTTTCAGCGCCTCGGAAATTTCGGTTCCGCTGAACCAGCTCTTTAGCGAATCTCCAAGTGCACCTTCACACAATTGGGCGTGGCAGGGGCAAGTCGGGTCCGCAAGGGTAGGTCGATGACCACTTTGCCCACAGCCCCGACGATCGAACCGACTACCGGATCGTGATCAGCCGCGCCTAACCCCGACCGCATTGCTCGATCACAGACACGGCCATGACCTCATCCCGTACTGGTACGAACCATCCCCCCTGATTTTCCTCACGTTCGTAACGGATGCCACCATCGCCGGTTTCTGCTGCTGTCAGGAGTTTCCACGACCTCGGCCGCGATCGAAGCAACTCGATGTTGCGGCGCGGTGCACAGTTTCGTCGCGAGTCATGATGGCCCCGTCCCGCAGGCACCATCCTGCGCGCACTCGAAGGTGGCGGCGCCGGCTTCAAACACGCCACCGATGGAGACATGCACGAGGACGTGTGCAGTGGTGACGGATTTCGTATGTGCCAACGAACTGCTCGGTTCGGAACCGACCAGCTGCGCCTCTCGAACTGCCAACACTCCACCCCACTGGACGCCTCACGCGGCAATGATCGTCAGTCGCACTCGACTTTGACACGACAACAGTGTGATGGCTCGTCGGACTCAATCCCAGCGGATCGATCAACGTACGCACCTCACTGTGTGGGCCGGGTTGCCGATCGTCGCCAGCCATGCGACGCAACGGATCTCCATCTGAGATCGATTTCTTGGGACCACGTAGGGGCGGAGATTAGCTTCGGCCAGCTCACCTGCGAGGCCAGTGACGAACTAGTGGGAGATATCTGTCCGGCGTGAGTCTTCGTCCTGTCACCTGAGCGGGTGAGTCCTCGCTCTTCATCTGTTCCGCTTGACGCTGGTGACATGATCACACAAGGAGCACTGGAGACTCCGGCATCACCACGAACCTTGGGGCCATGTGATTGTGACCGTGTTTCGTCAGCGGACTCGAGAGGGCGTAGCGGAGGGGTACGGGAAACTCGGTGCGGACGTCATCGCGGCGGCCCACGAGATACCAGGGCTTATCTCTTTCAAGCGCTTTCAAGCGGACGATGGCGAGAATTGCACAATCGTCGAGTTCGACGACGAAGCATCCCACAACCGGTGGCTGGCGCACCCAGTACATCGTGAAGCGATGCGACGCGGTCGCCACGACTACTTCGTCGACTACACGATTACCGTCTGTCAAGCCCTCAGGATTCTCCGGCAGGCCCCTCTCCCACACGTGGAAGTGCTCGATGCCTGACGGGATCGAGCCGAACGACTGGACCATCGATGTTCCCTGGCACGACTTTCGGGTGGAGGTAGATCGCTACGCTGTGGACCCAGCGCGCCGACTGGTCGTGGAGCCGGACGGAGTCATTTCTGTGCGAGACTTCGGAAGCACGCTCGCAGTGGCCCGAGTTGAGTCCGGATCGCTGACCTGTTTTTCGGAGGTGAACGACCGAGCGTACACATGGACTGAAGGCTCGGTCCACCCTGTGTCCGGACGTTGCTGGTGGCGAAACGACTCCGGGGAGAGGGCGGTGCTGTTGCTCGATCGAGCTGACACGGCACATTCATGACCTCCACCCGCGAGCGGCGGTTTCTCAACTCCCCACTGCGGCAACGGTTTCAAAGACGACAACGATGATGAACGGCTTCCAGCAGTCCGAGGGCTCTGATAGGGATAGGCTGTCCTGTCCCGTTGCACGAGGAATTATGCCAAATTCACGCTATCCCGCCGAAGACCGCACCCCGGTACGAACTCTGATCAACTTCTAAATCTCCTTGACCGCGACTGATCGGTGACGACGATGGGAACGGTGAGTTGGCGCCCGCCCGTGCCACTTCGAACTCGTCGGCGGACGGAATGGAGGCGGGCCGGAAACGACGCCGATGTAGATGCCCCGGTTGATAATTCATTCCATTACTGGGTACAAACGCCGACCCTGTGCCATCCTGCTGCGTTATGCGGCGCCGGATATGCCCGGTGAATGGCCGACTTCGGCGTATTGCTGCAGTTCAACGGTCACGTCGACCCTTCCTGCATTTGTCGACCCTTCCTGCGTTTATAGGCCCAGCACATCCGAACGGACTCTTCAGTCCAACTACTCGGGTGGGACTCAAGGTAGGTTTGAATCCGCAAATTTCGGTCACCCGACAAGTCACAGAGAAGGATTGCACCGAGGACACCGGCGCAATCGCACGACACACCGTATGTTTCCCTTCCGCTCCGAATGGACCCAAAGGTCCAACCTGCTAACGTGCACGCATGGACAACGATGCCTTTGTCATTGGTGGGGTACGAACTGCCGTCGCAAAATACGGCGGCGCGCTGTCGCATATCCGTCTCGACGATCTACTCGGCCAAACTATGGCCG
Organism: Streptomyces sp. NPDC002130; assembly: GCF_040296465.1. Classification (NCBI taxonomy): domain Bacteria; kingdom Bacillati; phylum Actinomycetota; class Actinomycetes; order Kitasatosporales; family Streptomycetaceae; genus Streptomyces; species Streptomyces sp. NPDC002130. The sequence goes on along the minus strand of NZ_JBEOXI010000336.1, from coordinate 1,754 downwards.
CAGCGTGTAGTCGCGTCGAGGTTCCTCTGGAACGGGTGGAGGAGATCGTGGCAGGGTGCGTGAATCCTGCTCATGAAGGGATGGGAAATCTGGGCCGGTGGGCCGCCTTGGCGGCCGGATTTCCGGATTCGGTTCCAGCGATTACTGTCAACCGCTACTGCGCGTCGTCTCTGAGTGCGGCGGTCACGATCTCGCACGCAATCCGCTCAGGCGAGATGGATATCGGGCTCGCCGCAGGTGCCGAGTCGATGTCCCGATCGGGTTGGGCGTTCATGAAGGGAGATGCCGCCTTCGCTCCACGGGGACCGCAAATCATGCTGGACACCATGTGGACAGGGGCCGGCGGACCACCACATCCAGGTCTGGCGACCCGAAACGCCTACATCTCGATGATCGAGACTGCGCAGAACGTAGCCGACCGCTATGGGTTGACTCGCGAGGAAATCGACGCCTTTGCACTGCGCTCCCATCGTCATGCGGCAGCCGCCCGTGACCGCGGGCGCTTTGCCAAAGAAATTCATCCGATATCCCTTGCTGCAACACGCACGACGCCGGCACGGCAGTTTGACACCGACGAGCTCATCCGTGGAGACACGACCGCAGAAAAATTGGCTGCACTGCGGCCACAGCCCAATACGACGCAGATGACAGCAGGAAACTCCAGCGGACTGTCCGACGGGGCTAGCGCGGTCGTTCTAGCCTCACGCCGTGCCGCGTCCAAACTCGGACTGACGCCACTTGCGCGTGTGGTCTCATCAGCGACGTACGCGATGGATCCGGCTTATATGGGTATCGCTCCAGCCTGGGCAATGGCACACGCGCTGTCGCGCGCTGGCGTCGCTCCAGAGGAGGTCGATGTATGGGAAGTTCATGAGGCGTTCGCCGCGCAAGCCCTCGGGGTACTACGTGAGTTAACGGTGCAGCTCGACGGATTTCAGGTTCCCGACGACAAACTGAATCCGAACGGGGGTGCGGTGGCAATCGGACACCCGTTCGGCTCGTCAGGAAGCCGCTATGTCCTATCCCTGGCTACGGAGTTGGCCGAACGCAACTTGCGATATGGTCTGGTCGGGGTGTGTGTCGGATCTGGACAGGGTGTCGCCCTGATGCTGGAGAACGCACGCGAGTCGGGATGAACTAGTCGTAGAAGCTGAATTATCGACCCCCTTGCAAGTGTTTACGGGGAACGCGGATGATCGTCTTCCCCGTGTGCCGTTCGATCCGGTGAGGTAATCAATTGGCCTCGACGCGTGTGATCTGACCGATGTTTACGATCGGATCCGAGATGTGGCCTCGGCACGTTGCGAAACACGCCAAAGAGACACTTCTGCCGCCCGAGAGATGCTAGTTGCTTGATCGCGGCGTTCCATCCAGATGGAGCTGTCCGCATTCGGCGCCACATTATAGCGGCGCAACGGACCGTCGGCAAGTGACCCAGCGTCATGGTATCAATTCCGCGCATGTTATTAACTCGTTTCGATATAGGCTTTCGCCAATTTGTACCGGACCTGCACCGATGTGGGTTGGGAATCTCGATAAGGAGCACGATGTGATCGCAGTGCCCCCCGAGTCGGTGTCCGGGTCAGAGGTTGCGTTGAGTGTCCACTATGAACGGATCCGCAATTACACCGAGCTGCTCGCTGCCCCTCTGTCACCTGAAGATCAAACCGTACAGTCGATGCCAGACGTATCGCCGACGAAATGGCATCGCGCACACGTAACCTGGTTTTTCGAAACCTTCGTGCTCAGCGCAC
>NZ_JBEOXI010000335.1:0-7357 GCF_040296465.1 Streptomyces sp. NPDC002130 | reverse complement strand
AGGGCGTCCGACGGCGTGTACTCCACGCCTACCGCCTGCGCGATGTCCCGTCCGTGGACGACGAGTTCGAGCACGCCCATCGCGGCGAAGCCGGCTCCAAGCAGTGAGAGGAGGGTCCCGGTGGGGGATCAGCTCTGCTTCAATGGGGTCATGGCCAGCTACCGGAAGTGCATCGTGACGGGTCGTCATGACCTCGAGCCCTTCTGGCCGTCCCGCCAGGACCACGACTTCGACCGGGTGTGTTGCCGCGCGATGAACGCGCCGGCCCTCTAAAGCCGTACACCCCGGCCTTCGGCCAGCGCGCACCGCGTACGTCCCTCGGCGAGCCCGACCACGAATCGCGGCCGTCGACCTCCCCGACGAACTCCTCGCGCGAAAGAGCTGACCTCTCATGGCGACCACTCGTTCCCTGTCCACCGCCGCCCCTCTCACCACCCCCGCTCCGCACGGCCCCCGGCATCGGCTGCGTGCCGTCGACCGGGACGAGGTGGTCACGGTCGCGGACCTGCTGCCGCCGGGTGCCACCTGGCTGCCGGCACCGCAGCACACCCTGCCCACGCTGCCGGGGCAGCCGCCGATGATCGGCTACCTGGTGCTCGTCCCGGCCGACCAGCAGCCGCCGTTCCCGGTGGCTGTGCCCGACCTGCCGCAGGCCGCCGGCCCGGAGCCCGTCGCCGAGCCGGGCGGCGAGCCGGTGATCCGGATCGACACCGTGCAGCGCACCGCCCGGGTGGCCGGGCAGCCGCTGGACCTCACCTACCTGGAGTTCGAGCTGCTGGCACATCTGGTGGCGCACCCGGGCCGGGTGCACACGCGCGACCAGCTGGTCGGCACGGTGTGGGGCTACGGACACGTCGGTGACGGCCGCACGGTCGACGTCCACATCGCCCGCCTGCGCCGCAAGCTGGGCGTGGAGCACCGCGACACGATCCGCACGGTGCGCCGCGTGGGCTACAAGTACGTGCCCCCGACGGGACATTGACGCGCGCGGGCGACCACAGTGCTCCATCTCTGCTGACAGCAGATCCCCGTTCCGTCGCCTCACCCGACCGGGCAGAGTCACCGGCATGAGGCTTCTGATGCTGGGTGGCACGGAGTTCGTCGGGCGGGCCGTCGTGGAGGCGGCGCTGGGGCGGGGCTGGGAGGTGACCGTCTTCCACCGGGGCCGGCACGAGGCCCCGCCGGGCGTCCGGTCGCTGCTCGGTGACCGGACCGCGCCCGGCGGTCTGGCCGCCCTGGCCGACGACCCGGGCGAGTGGGACGCCGTCGTGGACACCTGGTCGGCGGCGCCCCGCGCGGTGCTGGACACGGCGCGGCTGCTGCGGGGCCGCGCCGGCCGGTACGTGTACGTGTCGAGCTGCTCGGTGTACGCGTGGGCCCCGCCCGCCGGGTACGACGAGGACGCGCCCCTGGTGGAGGGTGCGTCGGCCGGCGCGGAGCAGACCGACTACGCCCGGGACAAGCAGGGCGGCGAGCTGGCCGCCGTCGAGTCCTTCGGCGCGGACCGCTCGCTGCTCGTCCGGGCCGGGCTGCTCCTCGGTCCGTACGAGAACGTCGGCCGTCTCCCGTGGTGGCTGACCCGGATGGCCCGCGGCGGCCCGGTCCTGGCGCCCGGCCCGCGGGACCTCCCCCTGCAGTACGTCGACGTCCGAGACCTGTCGGAGTGGATCCTCGGCGCGGTGGAGCGGGAGCTGAGCGGGCCGTACAACCTGATGAGTCCGCAGGGGCACGCCACGATGGGGACGTTCCTCGACGCGTGCGCACGGGTCACGGGCGGTGCGGCCGAACTCCGCTGGACCGAGCCCGGGGTGATCCTGGAGGCCGGCATCGAGCCGTGGACCCAGTTGCCGGTGTGGGTGCCGCCGGGCAGCGACCTGCACGACGCCCTGCACAGCGCGGACGTCTCCCGGGCGGTCGGGACCGGCCTGGTCTGCCGGCCCGTCGAGGAGACCGTGGCCGACACCTGGAACTGGCTGTGCGGCATCGGCGGTGTCGCACCCCAGCGCCCGGACCGGACGCGCAAGGGCCTCGACCCGGAGGTGGAGGCGAAGGTGCTCGCGGCCGGAACCGGCGCGTGAACACGGCGCGTTCGCCCCTCAGGTGTACGTAGCACCACCCCCGGACCGGGTGTCCGGCCCCGTGACCGGGCACGTCCGCTCGGCGAGACTGACGCCATGACCATGGACACGAAGAACGGCAGCGGGCGGACGACAGGGCGGGGCATCGGGCTCGCGGCGGTGCGGGGGCTCGCGCTGGCCCTCGTATCCCTGCCGGGGGCGGTGCTGTGCTTCTGCCTGTCCCTGGTCTCGATCGCGCTCATCCCCATCGGGGTCGGGATCGTCACCACGCCGTACGTGCTGACCGGGGTGCGGGCGTTCGCCAACGCGCGGCGGGTGCTCGCGGCGGAGTGGGGCGGGGTGCGGATCCCCCCGGCGTACCGGCCGCTGCCGAAGGACGCCAACCCCTGGGCGCGCACCTTCGGGATGCTGCGCGACCCGGCGACCTGGCGGGATCTGCGGTGGCTGCCGGTCGACATGACCGCGGGGTTCGTCACCGCGCTGCTGCCGGCGGTGCTGCTGCTCTACCCGCTGGAGGGGTTCGCGCTCGCGCTCGGGCTGTGGCGGGTCTTCCCGGACGGCTACTGGTACGGGTTCTTGCCGGTCACCGGGCAGGCGTCCGCGTTCGGTGCGGCGGCCCTGGGTCTGGTACTGCTGTTCCTCGCGCACTTCTGGACCCCCCGTCTGCTGGGCGCCCACTTCCGGCTCACCCGGGCCGTGCTCGGCGGCAACCAGGGCGAACTGGCCGAGCGGGTGCGGGTGCTGACCGAGACGCGGCGCGACGCCGTCGACGCCTCCGCGGCCGAACTGCGCCGCATCGAGCGGGACCTGCACGACGGAGCGCAGGCCCGGCTGGTCGCGGTCGGCATGGACCTCGGCACCATCGAGGCGCTCCTCGACAAGGACCCGGAGCAGGCGAAGAAGCTGATCGCGCAGACCCGCAAGTCCTCGGTCGAGGCCCTGACCGAGCTGCGCGAGCTGGTGCGCGGCATCCATCCGCCGGTCCTCGCCGAACGCGGCCTGGGCGACGCCGTGCGGGCGCTGGCGCTGCGGCTCCCGGTGGCCACCGAGGTGAGCGTGGATCTGCCCGGGCGGGCCGAGGCGCCCGTGGAGTCGGCCGCGTACTTCGCCGTGAGCGAGGTGCTGGCCAACGCCGTGAAGCACTCGGGCGCCGACCGGATCTGGGTGGACCTGCACCGGGCGGACGGCATGCTGCGGGCGACCGTCACGGACAACGGCAAGGGCGGTGCGGTGATCGGGGCCGGTTCGGGGCTGGCCGGGGTCGAGCGGCGACTGGGTACATTCGACGGCGTCCTGGCCGTCAGCAGCCCCGCGGGCGGCCCCACCATGGTCACCGTGGAGATCCCTTGCGCGTAGTCCTGGCCGAAGACCTCTTCCTGCTGCGCGACGGACTCGTCCGGCTGCTGCAGGCGCACGGCTTCGAGATCGCGGCGGCCGTCGAGACCGGGCCCGAACTGGCCGCCGCGCTGGCCGAACTCGACCCCGACATCGCCGTGGTCGACGTACGCCTGCCGCCGACACACACCGACGAGGGTTTGCAGTGCGCGCTCGACGCCCGCAGGAAGCGGCCGGGTCTGCCGGTGCTGGTGCTCTCCCAGCACGTGGAGCAGCTGTACGCGCGCGAGCTGCTCGCCGACGGCACCGGCGGGGTCGGCTACCTGCTGAAGGACCGGGTGTTCGACGCCGAGCAGTTCGTGGACGCGGTACGGCGGGTCGCCGCCGGAGGTACGGCGATGGACCCGCAGGTCATCCAGCAGCTGCTGGCCCGCCGTTCGGGCGACGACCGGCCGCTGGCGCGGCTGACGCCCCGGGAGCGGGAGGTGCTGGAGCTGATGGCGCAGGGCCGGTCCAACGTGGCGATCGCCGGGAAGCTGGTCGTGACGGAACGGGCGATCGCCAAGCACACCGCCAACATCTTCGCCAAACTGGGGCTGGAGGTCTCGGACGACGACAACCGTCGCGTGCTGGCGGTTCTGGCGTATCTCGACCACGGCCGGTGAAACCGGACGAGCCGCTTCACCCACCGTGGACGATCCACAACTTCCGGTGCCAAAGGGGCTGTTGAAAGCACAGAGCCCTCACGAATCTCGCATCAATTTCCGGGACCTCTGAACACCTGTGGGACGCCCTCCGTATGGAAGGGAGCCGCTTCACTCCTGTCGGGCGCCTCGATGCCCCCGAAAAAGGAAGTCAGAGGAGTTCCATGGGACGCAACACAAGAAAACGCCGTACGCCGCTGGCCACCAAGGCCATTGCCGCATCGGCGGCCCTAGCGCTCGGTGGGGGCGGGCTGATCTGGGCAAACTTCTACGCCTCGGCGCACGAGGAGAACTCGGCGAACCAGACGAAGTCCGCGGGCGCACAGATCGCCACGATCCAGTGCCCGGACGTAGGTCAGAAGCTGACCGACGTGCCGGACGGTGCTCGCCAGGGGGTGGACAAGGAGCTGGCCAACCTCGACAAGCAGATCAGCGAGGCCTACACCCGTCTCGCCTCCACGCGTCAGGCCCAGGCCGGTGACGCGGGCTTCGTCAACAACGCCATCCTCGGCCCGCTGAAGTCGAAGCGCGTCGCGGTCATCGACCGGATCGGCATCAACATCCGGCGGGTGGGCGGACAGGCGCCGGGCAATCTCGAGCAGCTCGCCGAGTGCAAGGGCATGGCCGCCGAGGCCAACACCAACGACGGCCAGGCCGGGGGCGGCCAGAACAACGACGGCCAGAACAACGACGGTCAGAACAACGACGGCGGTCAGAACGACGGCGGTCAGGACCAGGGTCAGGACAACGGCGGCCAGGACAACGGGCAGGGCCAGGGCGGCAACGGCGGGCAGGCCGACAACGGGCCGGTGGCGGACGACTTCATCAACATCGAGGACGTCCAGCCCAACTCCCGCAACCTGCCGAACGGCCTCGCCGCGAACGGCGACGGCGGTTCCACGGGCACGTTCACCACGAACTGCGGCACCAACGAGAACGAGAACCGCAACTCGGACAACGTGATCGTGGCGCCGGGTGTCTCCAACGGCGCGCAGCACCAGCACGACTACGTCGGCAACCAGAGCAACAACGCCTTCGCGAGCGACGAGGACCTGGCGAACGCCGAGACGACCTGCCAGAACCAGGGCGACAAGTCCTCGTACTTCTGGCCGGTCCTGCGGATCCAGGACGGTTCGGACGACATCGACGCGGGTCAGCCGGGCGGTGGCCAGGACGGCAACGTCGGCAAGATCGTCGAGCCGGCCGAGGCGCAGCTGAAGTTCGTCGGCAACCGCACCAGCGACGTCGTCGCGATGCCGAAGGCCCTGCGCATCATCACCGGTGACGCCAAGTCCCTCACCAACGGCCTGAACAACGCCAACACCTCGTGGAGCTGCACCGGCTTCGAGGACCGCCAGGTGACGGACAAGTACCCGCTCTGCCCCGAGGGCAGCTCCGTGGTCCGGACGTCCAACTTCCAGAGCTGCTGGGACGGCCAGAACATCGACAGCGCCAACCACCGCACCCACGTCGACTTCGTCGAGGCGGACGGCAGCTGCTCGAACGGCTTCAAGGCCATCCCCCAGCTCCAGGTCCGACTGGTCTACGACGTCCAGGCGCCGCAGATCAACAACGGCCAGGTGCAGAACGCCTTCGCGGTGGACTCCTTCCCGGAGCAGCTGCACAAGGCGATCACCGACCACAACGACTTCATCAACTTCTTCGACGAGAACGTGATGAACGAGATGGTCCAGTGCATCAACAACGGCGAGGACTGCCAGTAGTCCTGGTCCGGTGACAGCCGAAAGCCGGCGGTGGAAGTTTCCACCGCCGGCTTTCGGCTTTTCCGGCCCGGGGCGATCAGCCGTGGTGGCTGCTGCCGCCGCCGTGACCGCCCTTGTTGTGGCTGCCGCCGGGGTTCATGTGCTCGGAGCCTTCCTCCATGGTCCCGCCGAGGGTGCCCTGCAGCGCCGTGACCGTCTTCTGCTGGCCCACGGCGACCCACTTGCGGCCGACCAGGTAGTAACCGCCGTAGTCCTTGGCGCTGTTCAGCCACTCGCGCTGGCCGCGGTCCGTTGAGAAGGTCGCGAGGACGTACTTCTCCTTGCCCTTCTTGCACAGCGCCTGGCGGATGGTGTCCGCGTCGGTCTGCATGTTCGGCTTGCAGTCGGCCTCGGCGGCGATGTGCTCCAGGCTGCCGCTCACTTCCTTCGGAACGGCCGCCTCGTCCTTGTCGCCGGATCCGCCGCAGCCGGCCAGCGCCAGTATCGCCACCGCGCCGCTCAGCGCGAGCATCGGTCGGGTCACCCTCATCTGTTCCTCCGGTCCTTGTCGGCACGGTCCTTGTCACGGCACGATCCGGACGCATGCCGCACCGAGCCCCGGCAAGAGGCTCTCGCCCTCGATACGGCTGCGGAGCCCGCCGTGCTCAAAATCCCGCTGCCCCGGTGTGCACTCCTGTGCGAGGGTGGTCCGGTGGATCAGGACTGGGAAGATCGTGTGGCCGCCCTGTGGGACCGTTTCGACGACTACGCCGAGACGGAGGAGGACGAGGCCCGCTTCCGCGCCGACGTCGACGCGCTCGTCGCCGAGCTGCCCGACGGCAGTCCGCTGGGCCCGTTCGAGCAGGCCTGCGCCTGGGACTCCACCGGCCACTCCGACAAGGCGGTCCCCCTGTACCGGGAGGCGCTGGCGAACGGCCTCGCCGACGTCAGCCCCTACAAGGCCCGCCGGACGAAGATCCAGCTGGCCAGCTCGCTGCGGAACACCGGCCGCGCCGAAGAGGGCGTCGCGCTGCTGACGCCCGAGCTGGTCGCCCCGTCCGACGAGCTGGACGACCCGGTACGCGCCTGCCTCGCGCTGTGCCTGTCGAGCCTCGGCCGTGACCGGGAGGCACTCGCACTGGCCCTGGGCGCCCTGGCCCCGCATCTGCCGCGCTACCAGCGGTCCATGGCGAACTACGCCCGGCTGCTCGTGGAACCCGGGGAGCACCCGGGGGCGTGACTCCCCGCGGCCAGGTGACCAACCAACGATTCGCTCGTTCTGCTGAACGTGCAGTCACAGGATGTCGCCCAGCGCCCCGCACCCTCCTCCCCCGCCGGCCCGGTCGTCGACGTCGAGCAGGCCGAGGCCGCGCTCGTCGAGCACTACCCGCGGCTCGTCCGGCTGGTCTACCTGGTGCTGCCGCCCCGGCTGGGCCGCAGCCGCCGCGTCCTGACCGCACACGCCCTCACCCAGCGGGCCCTGCCCCGCAACCGCACACCGGCCCCGGTGATCCCGGCCCAGTCCACCGGCCGGGAC
>NZ_JBEOXI010000334.1:0-7457 GCF_040296465.1 Streptomyces sp. NPDC002130 | reverse complement strand
CTGGCATTGGATACGAGCACAACGATGACCGGTCCCTATCCGGCCGGGTCGGTGCTGATGATGACGTTCGTCGGCGGCCGGCACGTCCGCACCGGCGAACCCGTGGCGCTCGATCCCATCGAGGCGGATGCGTGGGGGCTGGCGCTCGTTCCTCCTGGCTTCGAGGAATATGCCTTGCGGCTGGGCACGATCGCGAAATTCTCCGCAGGTGTCCGGCACTATCGAATGGTCGTGGCGTCGGACGGAACTGCGTGTGTGATGCCCCCGGCCGACAAAGAGGTCCTTCTGACGAGCATGGGCTGAGTTACGCCGTCTCAACGCTGTGTCGATCGCCCGATACGGAGTCACGGGATACTGATCGCGTCTTCACCGACACAGAGATCGAGTGTGACGGAATTCTGACCGTTTCCGCTGCTCGCATTCACGGGCACGACGGCCACCCTCTCCCGGAGCTGGTGTGGAACCATGCCGACTGCGTCGCAGCCATGATGCCTTCGACGCGCACAGCACAGGCTTTCACGCGTAGAGGTATGTGGTCTGCTCGTTTCCCGTATCGGGCGAGGCCGAGGGCGACGTCGATGTCTTGTGCCCGCTACCGCCCAAGAAGAACGGCATCGACAATCTTGCCGCGCTCTGGTCCAGAGCCGTCGCCGACCAGCCTCATCGGAGGCATCTCACTCATCGCTGTTCCCCGTCGTTCACAGTGCCGCGACTGACAATCCCCGACAGAGAAACGGGCCCACATGACCAGCAACAGTGAGGACACGAAAACCGACAGCAGCGCGACCTGGACGGTACGCACCGTGGGAAGCTTCGCCGCGATCCATGTCAGCGGAACCTCACGAGCACAAATCACGGCCGCCAACGCCTTCGTACGCACCGCGCAAAACCTCGGACTCGTCTGCTACAACCCGCTCAGCGAACGAATCCTGCCGCCACGGGACTAGAACTGGATCTCCTTGAGCCGACATCCCGAGATGCGACGGCTCCCCGATGACGGCTCACCGAAACCATCCACGACCTACTCCTGAGAAATGTCAGTGGCCCAGCAACCCACCCTCCCGGCACCGCTGCCGGAACGCTTCGTCTGTCAGCACAGAAACCCACCTTCGGCATCCCCAACCACCGTCGCGGCAATACGCGCCGCCCATCCCTCGTGACCGAGCAAACTCCACACCGGGTCACGGTCGTCCAATGGTGTCGCAGCCAGCTGCACACGCCGCACAAACCGGCCGACAGCAGGAACAGACAACGCGATCCACCGCCACGAACCATCATCCGAGCTGATACCGAGTCGGCTCATCAAGCCAGTCGCGATCACCGACACGTCACCGTTCACTCCCGCAAGAGCATCCGCCGAGACATGAAGAACAGCCACCCACGACTGCACCGGCGACTTCGGCCCCCGCGGTGACGACCTCAAACCTGATCTCACCCGCTGCGGCCCCTCCATCACCGCTGCCACCGACCGCACCCACCCCGCATCATCGACACGGCTCGCCGGCAACGGATGCGATCGAACATGCCGACTCATCTCTCGACAACCGCCAACGACCTCCACCCCACCGACAGGTTCGGTCCCCAGCAGAAACTGCAACAACGAACCCACATCACTCGTCATACGCACATCCGAAATCACGGCACCATCCCACCGGCAATCAAGTCACCCGACGCGTCGCTGCTCATCTCGACACCTTCCCCTCGATCGAAAACACCGTGAGCCAACGGATTCGGCGTACGCAGCGGACCCGGCCGCCCGATCAAACCATGACCGTTCAACAGCGTCCCGACAATCGCCAGAGCGCCACGATGAAATGTCGCACCAGAGATCGAACACACCCGACCAAACCACGGGCCAGTGTGAAACTGAAACGACGGATTTCGGCACGAGGAGATCGAAGTATGCAGATCATGATCTGACCGGCTTACCGAGACGAGCACCCTTCGACCCCCTGTACGCAGTCGGTGCGCGGTTCTAAAATGGACGTCGCGGCGGTTTGATGTCGGGCACACAGTCTGCCGCGCCGGCCGGCCCCCGGGTGTCTTTCCCTCGGGGGATGGGTCGCCTGAACTGCGCACTGTCAGATAGCAACGGTTCGGTGCGCACGGCTCACCGCCAGTGCGCTCACAGTCCCGCTTTGGCGGTGAGTCCCCGGCCTCAACGCAAACCCGGCGGACGCATCGGCGCCCAACACGTCGAAGGCCGCACACACCGCCTTGCAACTACGTCGTCAGCGTCGAGATCGAAGGCAACCTCGACCAACTCACCGTCGCACTTCCCGACAGAGAAACGAGCGGACCACAAATATGGCCGCGCACACTGCTCTTACTGAAATTTTTCGGCGTGATCGCTCAACAACCGAGCAAGAAACCGAACCGTCTCAGGGTCAGTCATATCACCACCCCGCGCGCAACCGAGTCGGGCACCGGACGCCGCCTCCGCAGCCCGCAACTCCTCGTACGCCGCAACAAGCTCAGGACTCGGATTCGCCGCCAGCTCCGCCCGCCGCTGCCGCTTGGCCTCCCGGGCAACGCGCATCCTGTCCGAAAACTGCTCCTCACGCCAGATCCCGAACCTGCGACGCTTCCACGGCGACCGGACCGCAGCACCATCCATCCACTCCGCGAACTCAGCCCCGTCCTGCTCCCACCTCCGCGCCCGAAAAACCGGACTCCAGTCATCCACCAATGTTCTCCCCCATCTCGCGCCCGAAAGACCGGACTCCAGTCATCCACCAATGTTCTCCCCCATCTCGCGCCAAACCTCCCGAACCACACGACAGAGTCTGCCAAGCCGTCCACACCAACAAGCGATGCCAAGTCGCATCGAATTGCGTCACACCCACATTCTGCGGCCCAGCACCCACCCAAAACCCCTACGCCTCTTCCCATTGCCACTCATGCTGACGCCACGCCTGTTAACGGGACAGACAATCGCCGAGTTGATGAACGATAGTCTTTTCTGCGAGAGACCACGACCGTGGTCGACGCAAGACCACGACGGGCTAACAGATGCTGCTGACGGCGAACTGGCGAGACTGGTACCACTTCCGCCATCAACAGGAGTGTTTCAAGTCGGGCACAGCATTCGAGGACTATGCCTCGAAGGTGCTGGATCGATTCCACGACGACTACGTGAACCCCGCTCCGTCAGGAACACTCGGCGATGGCGGGTGCGACGGGCTGGCGGACTCAGGCACCATCTTCTACGCCTGCTACGGCCAACGACCGGCCCGCAGCGCAGAGCGCGAACTCGCTGCCAAGATCAATTCAGACTTCGCACGGGGGCTCTCTCAGTGGGACAGCTTCCACACATGGAAATTCGTCACGAACGCACCAGCAGGTCCAGAGTCCTTGAAAGCCCTCACCGGTCTCCAACAAAGTCACGGTCCGTCCGCTGAGCGCCCACTGACCATCCGGCTCGTTAACACCGAGAAACTCTGGGTGGAAGTGGTCGGAACCCTCGATGTCGCTGTCCTCAACGCGCTGTTCCCTGGGGCGCCCGGGGCAGAGAACGTGGAACTTTCTGACTTGTTGCCCCTACTTGACGCGCTCGACTCCAACACCGTGATTGTGGAAACCGGCGCACGTGTACTGGCCGTCCCCGCAGGCAAGATGGACTTCAACGAGCTCCCCGACGCGAGCCGTCTCGAGTTCAACGCAGGCCGGTTACTGGCTCCTCGTATTGACCGTTGGTATGAAGAGTTGTCCGACCCAGGTCTGTGTGACGTTCATGGCGAGAAATTTCGGTCGATGTACCAGGACGCCCATGCGGTGACGGCAGTACCAGCCGAAGTTCTTGAACGACTGTATGTGTCGGTAGCCGGAACTAACTTCAGGATGGATGGAAAGCGCGCCAACGCGGCGTTCGCAGTCGTCTCGTACTTCTTCGATTCCTGCCACATATTCGAGATGCCACCCACCAACGAAGACGGCCCAGAAGTGGAGACACCCAATGCTTTTACCCACTAAAGGGGTGTCATCGGACCGCGCCCTCATGACAGTCGGTTCCAAGATCCTCGAAGAACTCCGCGATCCGATGTCGGTCTCGGCCCTCTGGGAACGGTTCAGCATTCACGAACATTCGTCACATCGAGCCCAACGCATCACATTCGATTGGTTCACACTCGCACTGGCCGCCCTCTACACAATGAGACTCGTGGACACATCCGATGAAGGCTTCCTCAGGCGCACACATGTTTCTTAGCCGCCTCACCTCCTCCGACCCAAGATTCAAGACTCTGCGGTTTCGCGAGGGCCTGAACATCCTCGTCGCCGAACGCACCGACACATCCCAGCAAGGCGACAGTCGAAACAGCATCGGCAAAACCAGCGTCATCAAGATCCTGAGGTACCTCCTCGGCGGCGACCTACCGCCAGAATTCAAAGCATCCGAACTCACCGACCACACATTCACCGCCACCCTCGCGCTTCCCGCGAAAGATGGCGACCGGGACGACGAAGTTACTGTCACACGCGCCGTCTCACCGACGACCCGCGTTCAAGTCTCCGGTTGGTCGATAACCGGAAACTCGACGGACATCCACGTCGATGAATGGCGCGAATTACTCTCCCACAACATCTTTCGGATACCATCCGACGCAACCCGCCCGACAGCCGGTCAGCTCTGGAGTCAACTGATCCGAACATTCTTCAACAACCCCATCAAGGGCCACCAGTCCGAGGCCGACTGGGAATCAGGCGTGAAGATCGGCTTCATGCTGGGACTCTCACCAGAAATCTTGGGCAAGGCAGGCGATGTCGATCGCCTCACCAAACAAGGCAAAGCCATCCGCGCAGCAGTCCGTGAAGGCGCAATCACCCACCTCTCACTCGACGAATCCGCGATCCGCGCACAACTCGCGACAGCCCGCCGCCACCGCGACCGCGCACAGGGGGATCTACGCGGGTTCAAAGTCGATGAACAATACGCCGATCACCAACAAGAAGCGGACAAGCTCAGCGCCTCGATCCAGAAACTCAACGACGAAGCCCTCGCTCTACTACGAAGGTCACGGGAGATCGACGAAGCAATAGCCGACGAAGTCGAGACGTCCGAGCAGGACGAACTGACGGCGAAACTCTCTCGTGTCTACGCCGAGATCGGACTCGTCCTCCCGAACACCGTCAGCCGGCGCTACGACGAGGTCAGAGCATTCCACGAATCCGTGGTCCGCAACCGCCGATCATTCCTGGAACAAGAACTCAACAGCATCCGCACCCGCCTCGAAGCCATCCACTCCGAACGCAGCAGCCTCGACAACCAGCGATCCCAGATCATGCTTCTCCTCAACGAAACCGTCGCACTCGACACCTTTCTGAGCCTCCAGCGTGATCTTGCGAAGAAGGAATCCGACGTCGCAGACCTGGAACGACGACTGGAAGCCGCGAACTCAATCAGCACCATCAGCGACACGATCAAACTGCGAACCGCAGAACTCGTCGCCTCGGTCCGAACCGAACTGAACGAGCGAAATGACAGCCTCGTTGAATCGATCTCCCTATTCGGCGAACTCGGCGCAGAGATCTACACCGACCGTGAGGCATCACTTCTGATTTCGCCGACACCCAAAGGACTCTTAGGCGTCGAGCCCCGCATATCAGGCGACGCGAGCGTAGGCGTCCGCAGCGTAGAGACCTTCATACTCGACATCGTGTGCGCAATCGCCGCAATCAAAGCAGGCCGTGCACCTCGGATACTCGTACACGACAGCCACCTCTTCGACGCAATCGACGGCCGCCAAGTCGCATCGTGCCTCAACATCGGAGCCCGACTCGCCGAACAACACAACTTCCAGTACATCGTGACCCTCAACTCGGACTTCCTCGCCACCGTGGAACTTCAAAGCGACGGCGCCTTCGACGCAGACCCCTACATCCTCGACACACGTCTAACCGACGAAACAGACGCCGGCGGACTCTTCGGCTTCCGCTTCGATTAACCGCTCAACATGGCCAACAAGATCACCAACCAATGGGGCCACTCGGGACATAAATCAATCAGGGTGGGCTGTAGTCAACTACCCAAGCGGTCTCGGTCCGGCGGTGCGGTGCAGGCAGCGGTGGCGATGATCCTTACAACCCAAGCATGCGTCCGGGGGCCTTTCCGTACACGGATCCCTATTTCGTCTCGTTCGGATGGTTGGTGTGCACCTGCTCCACGTGCACCGTGCGCCCCTCGACATAGAACCAAATGCGGGCATCACCCTGCTGAGTGGGTTTGTGCTGCCACCGCTGATGGCTCACGCCGTCGCGAGTGACGACGCCGAGGTCGCCGCGTAGCGGGTAGTTCTTCGGATCCACCACCAGCGGGGTTCGCGTCAGGAAATCCCAGGCCTCCGCCAACGGGTTGCGGATCACCGCAGTGAGGTCCCGCCAACCTTTGCGTGCATTGTTGGTCGCGAAGCGGATCTCGTACTCGGTCTTCTTCGTCGGTCGAGGTACGAGCTCGCCGCGTTTTCCTGCCACCGCTACGGACGCTCCACCATCGTGTCGTCTTCTGGAGTGTCCAGCCATTCGAGGTCGGCCTGACCGAGGCCGGCAGCGATCGCGGTCGCCGTTTCTCGCCACGAGGTCAGTTCCGCAAGTACCAGGTGCGGTTGGTCGGTCGCGAACGACGCGCGTGCGGCGTCGACCAGGTCTCGAGCGCAGACGGCACGATCCTTCGGGGAAAGTGCCAGCATCCAGGGGAATGCGCGCGACATCCGTCCGTCGAGGGGTCCGTCGTCGTCGACGGCCACTCCGATCAGCTGTGCCGCGAACTCGAGGAGTCGGGCGCGGCTGTCTGCTTCGCGTTGTGTCATGAGCACGAGATCTTCGCCGTCGCGGCGGGTGACGGTGACGGGGTGGTCCTCGGCCTCGGCGAACACCTCGGCCGAGTGTTTGCTCAGGTCGGAGGAGCGGCGTGTGGTGCGGGTCGCGGTCGGGGCCATGCCCCCACAATATTCGGAACGTGTTCGGAAGTCTATGTGAAGTGCACTGCACGGCGACCGGCATGGCCCGGGTCCAGGCTTCTCCGGAACCGAAAACTCAGGCCGCGACTGTGACTTTCGGAATTATTTGGCACGTTCTTCCCTGAATCTTTTGGCACGGTGGTAGCCGTCAGACACTCTCACCTTGGGATCCTCGGTCGAGCAGGAGGCGGGAGGTATCTCGGTTTTCTCACTGTGTTGAGATCCGCCAACCCGGCATCCTCAGAGCCTCCGAACAACTCCTCGACGCGGCGACTGTTCAGAAAACCACTGATCAACTGCCACAGTTCATCCGCGAACGCCGGGGCTTCTGGACCGACCAAGCGAAGCAAGAACACGAACGCATCATCATCATCGAGCGCGGCCACGATGCCGTGCTCGGCAATCGCCCCCGCATCATCGGGGTACACCCCACTCAGGAACTCAAGCCCATGCAGATAATCGTCGAGGTACCTGTTCGGGCGCATCCCCTCATTCTTCCATCAC
>NZ_JBEOXI010000333.1:0-7503 GCF_040296465.1 Streptomyces sp. NPDC002130 | reverse complement strand
CATGCGGGATCGCCGACGAAGTCTCCGCCTGGCTGCCACGCTCGCCGTCTCGGGGCTCCTGTTCGGAACGGCCGGCTGCGGCTCCGGTTCCGGCAGCGCCCGGGCCGGCGACCCGAACACCCTGGAGGTGTGGACCCGGAGCGATCCGGAGTCCGCCAAGACCTACGACCGGGTGTTCGCCGCCTTCACCGAGAAGACCGGCATCAAGGTCGACTACCAGCCGGTCATGAACTTCGACCAGCAGTTGCAGAGCCGCGCATCCGTCAAAGACCTGCCGGACGTCATGATCAACGACACGGCCCTGATGGGCAGTTACCAGTCTCAGGGCCTGCTCAAGCCCATCGCCCCGGCCTCGATATCCGGACATGACGAGATCACCGCCAAGTCCTGGTCGTCCACCGTGGGCCGCGACGGCAGGCACTACGGCATCCCGTACTCCCGCCAGGCCATGACGCTGTTCGTCCGCAAGGACTGGCGCGAGAAACTCGGCCTGCCGCAGCCGAAGACTTGGCAGGACACCCTGGCCCTCGCCAAGGCGTTCGCCACCCGCGACCCGGACGGGGACGGCAAGAAGGACACCTACGGCATGGTCGTCCCGGGCAGCGCGCAGAACGGCTACGTCGCCTGGTGGGGCGCCAGCTATCTCTGGCAGGGCGGTGTGCAGATCCTCCGGAAGGAGGGGTCGGGCTACCGGCCCGCCATGGACTCGGCGGCCGCCGTGCGCACCGTCACCTGGATGAAGAAGAACCTCTTCTGCGGCGACAGCGGTGTCATCCAGCCCAGCGCCCTCACCTCCGTCACCGCGAACACCACCAACTTCCAGGACGGCAACGCCGGGATGTACCTCACCGGCCCGTACAACATGTCCACGTTCGACAAGGCGCTCGGCAAGGACAAGTACGAGGTGCTGCCGGCGCCCACCGGCCCGGCGGGCAACAACAACGTCCTCGCCGACGGCGAGAACATCTACTTCGGCGCCCGGACCGGCAAGGCGAAGCAGGAGCGAACGCTCGCCGCGTTCCTCGTCTCCCCCGAGGGCCAGGAGCTCGCCATGACCGGCGACCACCAGCCCGTCGTGCGCATTCCCGTCAACTCCACCCTCGACGCGGCGAAGGTGCGCGACGACCCCCGCTGGAGCGTGGTGCAGAAGGCGTACGAGACCGCCTCCGTGCAGTTCCCCAACGCGCCGAACTTCGCCCCGATCAAGCAGGACACCGCCGACGCGCTCAACGCGATCTTCACCTACTGCGGCAGCGACGTCGGCTCCGGCCTGAAGGAACTCAACGACACCCTCGCCGGTGACCTCAAGGACCAGGACCTGTTGAAATGACCGCGACCGTGACGACACCCGGGCCGCGCAGAGCCCGGATCATCAGCAAGAAGGCCGTACTGCCCTGGCTGTTCCTCGCCCCGGGGCTGCTGCTGGCCCTCGTCTTCAAGTTCCTGCCGATGGGCAAGGGCGTCTGGCTCAGCTTCTTCGACGTACGGCCCTTCCTCGGTGACAAGTGGGTCGGCCTCGACAACTACACGCGGGTCCTGACCGACCACCGCTTCCAGGACGCCATCGGCCACACCCTGGTCCTCGGCATCGGCATGTCCCTCGGCGGGATCGTCGTCGGCTCCGCGCTGGCGCTGCTGCTGGAGGGTCAGGCCCGCTCACTGAAGATCATCCGTACCGCCGTGTTCCTGCCCGTCGTCACCGCCACCGCCGTGGTCGGCGAGATGTGGCGGCTGATGTACTACCCGACGTCCGACGGCCTGATCAACAGCGGTCTCGGGCTGTTCGGGCTGGGACCGGTGCCCTATCTGGACAATCCCGACACGGCGTTGTGGGCCACGATGGCCATGGGCATCTGGATGCTCGCCCCGTACAACATGGTGATCAT
Source organism: Streptomyces sp. NPDC002130 (assembly GCF_040296465.1). NCBI lineage: Bacteria > Bacillati > Actinomycetota > Actinomycetes > Kitasatosporales > Streptomycetaceae > Streptomyces > Streptomyces sp. NPDC002130. Next base: position 5,617 of record NZ_JBEOXI010000333.1, on the reverse strand, counting down.
CCTCGCGGGCCTCGCGGGCGTGGACCGCTCGCTGTACGAGGCCGCCGCGATGGACGGCGTCTCGCTGTGGCAGCGCCTGCGCCACATCACACTGCCCGCCATCCGGCCCGCCCTCGGCATCGTCCTCACCCTCGCCGCCATCCGCGGACTGCGCGTCTTCACCGAGGTGTACGTCCTCACCGGCGGCGGCCCGGCCGGCTCCACCGACGTGTGGATGACCCGCGCCTACACCCTCGGCTTCACCCGTAACGACATCGGCGGCGCCTCGGCCGCCTCCGTGGTCCTGCTCTGCGTGACGCTGCTGCTCACCGTCACGGTCAACTACCTCCGCAAGAGGGGAGACGTGAAATGAGCGCCCCTGCCATCGAGCCCGTCCGGACCCCGGTGACCGCCTCCCCCACACGGAAGTCCGCCGGGAGGCAGCGCACCACCCCCGCCCGTTTCGACACCGCCCTCGGCTGGAGCGACCGGCCGGGACCCGCCTGGGTGCTGCGCGTCCTGCTCTGTCTGCTCGCCCTGGGGGTCTTCGCGGCACCGTTCCTGACGATCTTCTCCGGTTCCTTCAGCGAGAAGGCCAGCGGTTCGTCGCTGTCGTTCCTCCCCCACCATCCGACCCTGCTGAACTTCGAGGTCGCGGGCGAGCGCGGCATCTGGGACTACTTCGGCAACTCGCTGGTCATCGCGGGCGGCGGGCTGCTGCTCCAGCTCGCCGTGTGCACACTGGCCGCCTACGCGCTGGCCCGGCACAGGTTCCGCGGGCAGGCGCTGATCCTGACCCTGTTCATGCTGACGATGATGCTCCCCGAAGAGGTCATCGCCATCCCGTTGTCGCTGGTCCTCGGGCATGTGCCCGTGCTCGGCGTCGACCTCAAGGGCACGGTCTGGGGCGTGATCCTGCCGCTCGGTGCCTGGGGCTTCTCGGTGATGCTGCTGACGGAGTTCATGAAGGACATCCCGACCGAGATCGAGGAGGCCGCCCGCATCGACGGCGTCGGCGAGCTGCGGATGCTGTGGCAGGTCATCCTGCCGCTGTGCAAGCCCGCACTCGGTGTGGCCGGGGTGCTCGGCTTCATCATGATCTGGGACCAGTACCTGCTGCCCCTGATCGCCGCCAAGGACCCCACCGACTACACGGTCACCGTCGCCCTGTCCATCCTGCGCACCGACCCCGAGGTCGGCTCCGGGGTGGTGCTGGCCGGTGCGGTCATCGCCCTGATCCCCAGCCTGATCGTCTATCTGCTCCTGCAGCGCTCGCTGGTCACCGGCATCGCCGCCGGTGCCACCAAGGGCTGACACCCGACCCCCCACGTTTGAGGGAGACATGAAGTTCCACGGAGTGCTGTTCTTCCCGGTCACGCCGTTCGCGGCGGACGGTTCACTGGACGAGGAACGGCTGGCCCAGCACATCGAGTCGGGTGTCGCCGCGGGCGCGGGAGGTGTGTTCGTCGCCTGCGGCACCGGTGAGTTCCACGCGTTGTCGGCCGAGGAGATCGAGCGGGCCACCCGGGTCGCCGTCGAGACCACGGCCGGACGTGTACCGGTCCTCGCCGCGGCCGGCGGCCCCACCCCGGTCGCCCGCGACCAGGCCGCCCGCGTCGAACGCGCCGGCGCCGACGGCATCCTGCTGCTGCCGCCCTACCTCGTCAGCGCCCCGCAGCAGGGCCTCGTGCGCTACGTAGAGCAGGTCATCGCGGCCACGGACCTGCCTGTCGTCTTCTACCAGCGGGGCACCGCCCGGCTCACCGCCGAGACGGCCGCCGAGATCGCCGCCCTGCCCGGGGTCGTCGGCCTGAAGGACGGCATCGGGGACATCGAGCGGATGCACCGCATCGTCCGCGCGGTGCGAGCCGTGCCGGGGACCGAGGACTTCCAGTTCTTCAACGGGCTGCCCACCGCCGAGATGACCGCGCCCGCCTACCAGGGCATCGGCGTGGAGCTGTACTCCTCGGCGGTGTTCGCCTTCGCCCCGGAGATCGCCCTGGCCTTCCACCGCGCCCTCGCCGAGGGCGACGACGCCCTGGTCTCGCGGCTCCTCGACGAGTTCTACGGCCCGCTGGTCGCCCTGCGCGACGAGGTCCCCGGGTACGCCGTGTCGCTGGTCAAGGCCGGGGTGACCCTGCGCGGCCTGGATGTCGGCGGCGTACGGGCGCCCCTGCTCGATGCGACGCCGGAGCACATCGCCCGGCTCGCGAAACTCCTCGATCACGGCCTGGAGGTGGCCGCCGCATGAGTGCCACGCGCATCCGCGAGCTGATCGTCACCCCGATCGCCTTCGGCGACCCGCCGCTGCTCAACTCCAACGGCGTGCACGAGCCGCTCGCCCTGCGGATCATCCTCCAACTGGTCCTGGAGGACGGCACGGTGGGGCTCGGCGAGTCCCCGGGGGGTGCGGCCCGCCTGGAGCGGCTGCACGCCGCCGCGAAGGTCGTCGTCGGCATGGACGTCTTCGACACCACCGCCGTGTCGGCCGCTATCGACGCGGCGCTGCTGCCGTCCGTGGCGAGCTCGCACGAGCGCGGCTGGACCACCTCGGCGGTCGAGGTGGCCTGCCTGGACGCGCAGGGCAGGCTGCTCGGCCGTCCGGTCAGCGACCTGCTGGGCGGCAGGGTCCGGGACGCGGTGCCGTTCGCCGCGTACCTCTTCTACAAGTGGGCCGAGCACCCCGCGCTCGACGGCCGCGCGGCGATCGGCGACGACTGGGGCGAGGCCCTCGACCCGGCAGGCATCGTCGAGCAGGCCCGGCTGATGCAGGAGCGCTACGGCTTCCGGTCGTTCAAGCTCAAGGGCGGCGTCTTCCCGCCCGACGAGGAGATCGCCGCGATGCGGGCTCTGGCGGAGGCCTTCCCCGGGCAGCCGCTGCGGCTGGACCCGAACGTAGCGTGGACGGTGGAGACGTCGAAGTACGTCGCCCGTGAACTCGACGGCGTGCTGGAGTACTTGGAGGATCCGACCCTGGGCGTCCCGGGGATGGCGGAGGTGGCGAAGGACTCCCCCATGCCGCTCGCGACCAACATGTGCGTGATCGCCTGGGAGCATCTGAAGCCGGCCGTGGAGCAGGACGCGATCCAGGTCCTGCTCACCGACCACCACTACTGGGGCGGACTGCGCCGCACCCGTGAACTGGCCGCCGTGTGCGAGGCGTTCGGGCTCGCCCTGTCGATGCACTCCAACTCGCACCTGGGCATCAGCCTCGCCGCGATGACCCATGTCGCCGCGGCCATCCCCAACCTCGACCACTCCTGCGACACGCACTACCCGTGGAACTCGGCGGACGACGTGATCGTGCCGGGCGTACTGGAGCTGCGCGACGGGGAGGTCCAGGTGCCCACCGGGCCGGGACTGGGGGTCGAACTCGACCACGACCGGCTGGAACGACTGCACCGGCGGTACGTCGACTCGGGAATGCGCAGCCGGGACGACACCGGTTACATGCAGCGGTTCCGGCCGGAGTACGAATTGAAGCTCCCCCGCTGGTGACAGCTGTGCGTGACGCGCACGAAGTTGAACGCGGTTGTACGGAACGTGCCTTCTGCTGCCCTCGTTCGACCGGGACCGGCACGCCCCAAACGCCACACCGCGCCACCCCTTCCGACGCGTAGAAATATCTACGAGCATGGCTACGGCCGGGCGGCACGCGGAACCCCGCGGGCCACCGGCCCGTGTCCAGCGCGCGCCCGACCGCGGCGCCACCGACTGTGCCTGGGGTGGCCATGCAGAGCGTCATGTGGAAGCAAGCCGTCGAGTGGCTCGCCGCAGCCGCCACGGACCCCAAGGAATGCAAGCGGGAGTGGGACTACGGCGCGGGGACCATGCTCGTGGAGGCCGGGCGGTACTGGGACGTGCTGAGCGTTCCCGACCGGCTCGGCCTGCTCGCGCTGGACATCCTGTGGCGCGATCCGCTGAAGGTGCCCGGCCCCACCCTGGTGGACTGCGCCGCGCGCAGAGTGGGGTTCTTCCTGCCGCCCGATCCGGTCAGCGAGTGGATCGGCTTCGGCGTACGGCACGTCGGCCGGGGCTCCTGGGTCGCCGTGCCGCCGCCGTACCGGCCCGCCGGCCGGCTGGAATGGCTCGTGCCGCCGGACGGCACCGGCGCCCTGCACACTCCCGGCCCGCTCGAATCGGCCCTGCGGGAGGCCAACGGAACCCTCGCGGTGCTGGCACCGGTCAGCGCGGAGCCGGTGGTGACGGACGGCTGGTGAGGCGGGCGCCGGACGACGACCCGGCCGCCCCCGGGTGCCGGCCGGAGGCCGGGCGGGTCGCGGGTGCGGCCGGGCCCGGGTGCCGGCCGGCCGCCGGGTGAGGGGTGGCGGCCGGACGAGGGGTGGCGGGGACGACCGGTCCCATGTGCCGGCCGGTGGTCCACGCGGGGATGGCGGTCCAGGTCTCGCTGTCGGCCGGCGCGGCGAAGGAGACCCACTGGCCGTCGCGGTGCTCCGGAACCGCGTGGCCCCGCGCCTCCCACTCGGCGACCAGAGCCGCGTAGATCGGCGGATGTCCCGCGTATCCGCTGGTGAGTTCGGCGTACGAGCGGGGCACCGCGTCGTTCCCCGGACGGCGCCGCGCCGTCTCCGTGCTGTCCATGCCGGGGAAACGCGGCGCCGCGCGCCGGTGGTACGCGGGCCGGACCCCGTCCGTCGGGTCGAGTGAACCCGTCACCCGGACGGCGGCACGCTGGTACCGGACAAACATCCAGTCAGGCGGTCGCCCGTTCAGAACGTCTCACCCCGGGTCCGAAGGAATTCTCGACCGGGGCCGACGCGTCCGGTAACACTGGCCTCACCCCGAAACCGGTACGACGGCAGGGAGAGGCCATGTCACAGCGCCCTGACCTCACGCGGCGCAGGGCCGTGCTGGAGCACGAGTGGTCCCGTTGGGTGCCGCGGCTGAGCGTCCCGGGCACGCGGCCCGGCGGCACCGCGGCACTGCGCCACGAGGTGAGCGAGTCCTGGGCGCGTTCGCTGGGCAGCGTCGACCCGGGCCGCGACAGCGCCCCCGTGACCGACGACGGCCGGGTGCACCAGCGCTGGACGTCGTCACCGCTGTACGGGCCGGTCTCCGCTCTCGCCGGGGAGCTGCACAGCATCGCCGAGGACGCCGGGTTCGTCACGGCGGTCACCGACGAGTCCGGCACCATCCTGTGGACCTGCGGCGGCCCGACCATGCGCCGCAGGGCCGAGCGGGTCAACTTCGCGCCCGGCGGCCGCTGGGACGAGCAGGCCATGGGCACCAACGCGCTGTCCCTCGCCCTGCGCACCGGCCGTCCCAGCTCCGTGTTCTCGGCCGAGCATCTGGTGTCGGCCCTGCACGGCTGGGTCTGTTACTGCGCGCCCGTGCACGGCAGGGACGGCAGCGTCCTCGGCGTACTGGACCTGTCCACGACCTGGGACCGGTCGCACCCCCTGGCCATGTCCACCGTCCGCAGCCTGGTGTCGACGATCGAGGCCCGCCTGAGCACGGAGGTGTCCCGCCCGGCCCGGCTGCGGCTGACGTGCCTGGGCACCGAGCGAGCCGTGCACGAGGGTCGCCCACTCCCCCTGCGCCCCCGGCAGTTGGAGATCCTCACCCTCCTCGCGCTCGAACCCGACGGTTTCTCCCCGGAACGGCTGCGCGCGGCCCT
>NZ_JBEOXI010000332.1:0-7526 GCF_040296465.1 Streptomyces sp. NPDC002130 | reverse complement strand
GTGACCGCAGCAACCGCCCTGGTCCGCAGCGAACTCCCGCTGCGCTCCGCGGTCTTCGCCCTGGTCCTCGGCCCGCTGCTCATCCCCCAGATCGTCACCGCACTCGGGCTGTTCCTGTTCTTCGAACCGGCCGCGATGCTCGGCAGCCCCATCGCCATCGCCCTCGGCCACACCGTCCTCGCCTCACCGATCGCGGTCCTGATCCTGATCGCCACCCTGCGCGGGATCGACGAACGGCTGGAGGACGCAGCGGCCAGCATGGGCGCCGGCCGCCTCACCATCGCCCGGAAGATCACCTTCCCCCTGGCGGCACCCGGCATGATCGCGGCGGCGATCTTCTCCTTCATCACCAGCTTCGACGAGTTCTACATCTCCCAGTTCCTCTCCTCCGTCGACACCGTCACCCTCCCGGTGCAGGTCTACAACTCCCTCACCTTCGAGATCGACCCCAGCGTCACCGCCGTCAGCGCGATCCTCATCGCCTTCGCCATCCTCGCCCTCGGCCTGGTGGCCCTGGTGCGCTGGCTCGGCTCCGGACGACAGGAATCCCTCCTCTCGGTCGAGAACACCGTCGGCGTCGCCAACCCCGGAGGCGAAGCCGTATGACCACCACCGCCGCCGCTCAGCTGACCGCGGCCACCGCTCAGCGGCACCTGCTGCTGCACATGACCGCCAACGGATCGCTCGGCGACGAGGGCGAAGACCTCCTCGTCGTCCAGCGAGGGGAGGGCCCGTACGTCGAGGACGCGGACGGCAGGCGCTACATCGACGGCCTGTCGGGGCTGTACTGCTGCCAGCTCGGTTACTCCTACGGCGGCGAGTTCGCCGAGGCAGCCGAACGCCAACTGCGCGAGCTGTGCTACAGCCCGCTGTGGACAGGGTCCGCGCACCCCTCGGCCATCGAACTCGCCGAGCGGCTGTCCCGGATCGCCCCCGTCGACATCGAGCACACCTTCTTCTCGAGCGGCGGCGCCGAAGCCGTCGAGACCGCCTGGAAGATAGCCCGCCGCTACCACGCCCTGCGCGGCGAGCCGGGCCGCACCAAGGCGATCGCCCGGCGCGGCGCCTACCACGGCCTGACCATCGGCACCCTGTCGTTCAACGACGACCCCGGCCTGACGGAGCCGTACGGCCCGCCGGCGATCGACACCCGGTTCGTGTCGAACACCAACCGCTGCGGCCTCGCACCGGAGTTCGCGGACGACGAGGTGTACACGGCATGGCTGCTCGCGGAGTTGGAGGCCGCGATCCTGACCGAGGGCCCCGAGACCGTCGCGATGCTCATCGCCGAGCCGGTACAGAACCGGGGCGGCTGCATCACCCCGCCCCAGGGTTACTGGCAGGGGTTGCGGGCGCTGGCCGACCGGTACGGCTTCCTGCTCGTCGCCGACGAGGTCATCACGGCCTTCGGCCGGATCGGCGAGTGGTTCGGCGGGGACCGCTACGGCGCCCGCCCGGACATGGTCACCGTCGCCAAGGGCATCACCGCCGGATACGCCCCCCTGGGCGCGACCCTGGTCGGCACCAAGGTCACGGAGGTCATCAACCGGCCCGGCGCGGTCCTCAACCACGGCTACACCTTCGCCGGGCACCCGCTGAGCACGGCCATCGCCCTGCGCAACCTGGAGATCATGGAGCGCGACCGCATCCTGGACAACGTCCGCGGTCTCCAGGGCGACCTGGCCCAGCGCATGGCGGCCCTCAAGGACCTGCCGATCGTCGGCGACGTCCGTGGCACCGGATTCTTCTACTCCTGCGAACTCGTCGGCGACCTCGACGACGGCGCCTTCAGCGCCAAGGTCCGGTCCGAGCTGATCGGCGATCTGATCCCGCGTCGGCTGCGCGAGGCCGGCCTGCTGGCCCGCGTCTACAACCGCTCCGCGCCGCTGGTCCAGATCGCGCCCCCGCTGATCAGCGACCGCGCCGTCCTCGACCGTATCGCCGCGATCATCGCCGGCACCCTCGCCGAGGCGTCGTCCCGCATCTGAATCACGTATTGGGAAGGAACCACATGTACTCCATCGGTCCGCTGACCGTCGCCCCGGGCGAGCGTGCCCACGGCCTCATCCCGGTCGGCACCAGCAGCTACGGCGTGGAGCTCGGCATTCCGCTGATCGTCGTCAACGGCGTCCAGGACGGCCCGGTCCTGTGTGTGGACGCGGGCGTGCACGGCGACGAGTACGACGGCCAGGAGGCCATCCGCCGGGTACTCGCCGAGATCGACCCGGCCACGCTGCGCGGCACCGTCGTCGGCATCCCCTGCCTGAACACCCCGGCCTTCGAGGCGGCCGCCCGCGCCAGCGGCATCGACCACCTCAACCTCAACCGGATCTTCCCGGGCGACGCCGAGGGCTCGTACTCGCAGCGTCTGGCCGCCACCTTCGTCGAGCAGGTCGTGCCGGCCGTCGACGCCGTGGTCGACCTGCACACCGGCGGCGCCTACGGCGAGATCGCCCCCCTCGTCATCCTCCAGGGCGGCTACGAGAACCTGGCGACGGACCTGGCCCTGGCCGCCGGGCACGAGCTGGTCTGGAAGGGCGGCAAGTGGGGCGGCACGGTCCGCCACCCCGTCCTCGAGGCCGGCAAGCCCGCCATAACCATCGAGTGCGGCGGCGCCACCTACCGCGAGACCAACGTCGAGCACCACATGAACTCGATCCGCAACATCCTGCGCAGCCTCGGCATGACCGACGGCGAGGCAGAGCTGCGGGACACCTACACGACGGTCTCCGGCACCTTCGCCCGCTCCGCCTCCGGCGGCTTCTTCGTCGCCCGCGCCGAGCCGGGGGAGACCTGCAAGGAAGGCGACCTGATCGCCACCATCACCGACCACTACGGCACCACGCTGGAAGAGGTCACCGCGCCGCAGGACGGCATCGTGCTCTGGGTCCGCCGGATCCGCACGGTCCGCCCGGGCGACGAGGTCGTCATCTTCGGCGAGGTGCTGGGGGAGATCCAGCCATGAGCGACGAACTGCAGCTGATCGAGCTGCTGATCGACGGCAAGCACGTCCCCGCCGCCGACGGACGCTCCTTCACCGTCCTCGACCCGTCGAACGACACGGCCATCGCCCAGGTGGCGCTGGCCGGCAAGGCGGACGTGGACCAGGCGGTGGCCGCCGCGCGAGCGGCCTTCACCGCTCCCGAATGGGCCGGGATGCGTGCCGCCGACCGGGGGCGCATCCTGTACCGGATCGCGGAGGCCATCCGCTACCAGGGCGAACGTCTGGCCCGCCTGGAGAGCCAGGACGTCGGCAAGCCGCTGCGCCAGGCGAAGGCGGATGTCGAAGCGGCCGCCCGCTACTTCGAGTTCTACGCGGGCGTCGCCGACAAGCTCGGCGGCTCGACGATCCCGCTCGGTCCCGGCCTGCTCGACTACACCGTCCGCGAGCCGATCGGCGTCTCCGGCCACATCATCCCGTTCAACTACCCCCTTCAGAACACCGCGAGGGGCTCCGCCCCGGCGCTGGCCGCGGGCTGCACGGTGGTGCTCAAGCCGTCCCCCGAGGCGCCGCTGACCCCGCTGGAGATCGGCAGGATCGCCCTGGAGTGCGGTCTCCCGCCGGGCGTTCTGAACGTCGTCCCCGGTGACGGGGAGACCGGCGCGGCCCTCGCCGGCCACCCGGACATCGACCAGGTCACCTTCACCGGCTCGGTGCCGACCGGCATCAAGGTCGCCCAGGCGGCCGCCGCCAACGTGGTCCCCTCGGTCACGGAGCTGGGCGGCAAGTCCCCGGTCATCGTCTTCGCCGACGCCGACTTCGACGCGGCGCTCGGCGCCGTCGCCGCCTCCGCGTTCGGCAACGCCGGGCAGACCTGCTCCGCCGGCACCCGGCTGCTGCTCCAGCGCGGCGCCGAGGAGTTCCTGGACAAGCTCGTCGCGCACGCCGCCTCCCTCAGCGTCGGCCCCGGTCTCAGCAACCCGGACGTCGGCCCCCTCGTCGCCGCACGGCAGCGGGACCGGGTCCTCGGCTACCTGGAACTGGCCCGTGAGGAAGGCGCCGTGGCGCGGGCCGGCGGCGGCGCCCCCGCCGACCCCGAACTGGCCGACGGCTACTACGTCCAGCCGACCGTCCTCACCGGACTGGACAACCAGGCCCGTTGTGCCCGTGAGGAGATCTTCGGCCCCGTCGTCACGGTCATCGAGTTCGACGACGCGGACGAGGCACTGGAGATCGCCAACGACAGCCCGTACGGCCTGGCCTCGTACGTGTGGACCCGCGACATCGACAAGGCGATGCGGCTGGCCGAGGGCATCCGAGCCGGCCAGGTCTATGTCAACGCCACCGGCATCGGCACAGGCGTCGAGCTCCCCTTCGGCGGTTACAAGCACAGTGGCTGGGGCCGGGAGAAGGGTCTCGAAGGCCTGGCCAGCTACCTGCAGACCAAGAACGTCTGCATCGGTTTCGGGAACCGGTCATGAGATACCGCTCGCTCGGAGAGCGCGGCCCGACCGTCTCGGTGGTCGGCGTGGGCGGCAACAACTTCGGCGCCCGCCTCGACGAGGACGGCACTAAGGCCGTCGTCCACGCCGCGCTCGACGCCGGGATCACCCTGTTCGACACCGCCGACATGTACGGCGGGTCCGGCGAACGGGGCGGTTCCCGCGGCGACGGTGAACGGCTCCTCGGTGCCGCGCTCAAGGGCAGCCGTGACCACGTGGTGCTGGCCACCAAGTTCGGCATGGAGATGAGCCGGGACGCCGACCTGTACGGTCCGCGTGGATCCCGCGCCTACATGCGGTACGCGGTGGAGGCGTCACTGCGCAGGCTCGGCACCGACCGGATCGACCTGTACCAGTACCACGAACCGGACGGCGTCACGCCGCTGGAGGAGACGGTCGCCGCGCTCCAGGAACTGGTCCACGAGGGCAAGATCCGGTACATCGGTTGCTCCAACCTCCCGGCCGAGCAGGTCACGGACGCCTTCGTGTCCACCCAGGACCGCTACCACCTGCTCGACCGGGGCGTGGAGCGGGACCTGATCCCGGCCTGCCTGCGCCACGGCGTCGGTCTGCTGCCGTACTACCCGCTGGCCAACGGCCTGCTCAGCGGCAAGTACCGGCGCGGCGAGGCGCCCCCGCCCGGCAGCAGGCTGTCCTGGCGGCAGGGCTGGCTCACCGACGCGGCCCTCGACAAGGTCGAGGCGCTCACCGAGTACGGCGCCGAACGCGGCCTCACCCTCCTCCAGGTGGCGATCGGCGCACTGGCGGCCCTGCCGGCCGTCGGCTCCGTCATCTGCGGCGCCATGACTCCGCAACAGGTCACCGCCAACGCCGCGGCGGCCGACTGGATACCGAGCCCGGCCGACCTGGCCGTGCTCGACGCGATCGTCGCCCCCAGCGAACGCGTCGTCTGAAGCCCCCCACCCCCTTTGAAAACCGCGAGAGCAAGGCTGGACACCATGCGAGAGATCGTCACCTTCGACGCCTACGCCACCCTGATCAACTTCGAGCTCGGTCCCACCACCCTGAAGGTCCTGGAGGACCGGCTCGACCTGGACAACCTGGATGTCGACGAGTTCCTCGACGACTTCCGCGTCATGCGCTTCCAGGCCGTCCTGGAGGCCTACCGCCCCTACCACGAGGTCCTGCACTCCAGCCTGCGCAACGCCATGCGCCTGCACGGCCTGGAGTACCGGGAGACCGACGGCGAGGCCCTCGTGGACGCCGTCCCCACCTTCGGCCCCTGGCCGGAGGTCCCGGAGGCCCTGCGGCAGCTGAAGACCAAGTACGAGATCGCCATCATCTCCAACTCCGACGACAACCTGATCGCGCGGAACGTCGAGAACATCGGCGTCGAGTTCGACTACGTCATCACCGCCCAGCAGGCCGGCGCCTACAAGCCGGACCGCCAGACCTTCAAGCACGCCTTCCGGACCATGGGTGTCGAGTCGTCGCAGGTCATCCACGTCGCCCAGGGCTGGGAGTACGACCACATCCCGACCCGCGACCTGGGCCTGAAGCGCCGGGTGTGGATCAACCGCTACGGCCGCAAGGGCAGCGCCGACTACCAGCCCTACGACGAGCTGCCCGACCTGTCGGGCCTGCCGAAGCTCCTCGGCTGCTGACCGACGGCTCACCGGCGAAACAGACCGAGAAGACAGAGGACGCACGCCATGAAGCAGATCCCCTACTGGATGGACACAGCCCCCGCCCTGCCCGACCGTTCCGGGAAGGACCTGCCCGACGAGGCGGATGTGGTGGTGATCGGCGGCGGCCTCACCGGCCTGTCCACCGCTTACCACGCCGCCCGCAAGGGGGCCCGGGTCGTCCTCGTCGAGAAGGACCAGGTCGGTTCGGGCGCCTCCGGGCGCAACGGCAGCCACTGCAACCCCGGCATCACCATCAGCCCGGCCCAGGCCCGCAAGCGCTACGGGCAGGAGCGCGCCCGCGAGCTCTACGACGCGTTCCGCGTCGCAGTGGACGTCGTCGAGGAGATCGCGGTCAGGGAGAAGATCGACTGCGACTTCCACCGTGCCGGGCGCCTCGGCTTGGTCTGCAAGCCCAAGCACCTCGAGGGCATGCACGCCAAGCAGCGCGACCTGGCAGAGAACTTCGGCCACGAGACGGTCGTCCTGAGCAAGAGCGAGCTGCGCGCCGAGCTGGGCTCGGACCACTACCACGGCGCCCTGCTCGACCCGCTCGGCGCAGCCCTGCATGTGGGCAAGTTCGTCGTCGGCCTGGCAGACGCCGCCGAGCGTGCCGGCGCCGAGATCCACGAGCGCAACGCCGCCACCGGCCTCACCCGCCTCCCTGGCGGCGGCTTCGTGGTGGAGACCATGCGCGGCACCATCCGTGCCAAGCAGGTCATGGCGGCGACGGACGCCTACACCGACCAGTCGATGCCGTGGTTCCGCAAGCGGCTGATCAACGTCGGCAGCTTCATCATCGTCACCGAGCCGCTGGGGGAGGCGCGCGCCAAGGAGCTCATCCCCAACGGCCGCCTGCTGGTCGCCCACAAGAACGTCGGCAACTACATCCGTCTCACCCCCGACAACCGCCTCGCCTTCGGCGGCCGGGCCCGCTTCGCCCCGTCCAACCCGGCGTCCGACGTCAAGAGCGGTGACATCCTCAAGCGGGAGATGACGGAGATCTTCCCGCAGCTGGCGGGGGTGCGCATCGACTACGTGTGGGGTGGCATGGTCGGCTTCTCCTGGGACCGCATTCCGCACGCGGGCGAGGAGAACGGCCTGTACTACTCCATGGGTTACTGCGGTCACGGCGTCCAGATGGCCACCTACATGGGCCGCGCGGTCGCCGAGATGATGGACGGCAACCCCGAGGCCAACCCGATGCGCGGCTTCGGCTTCCCGAAGGTCCCCGTCCCCTTCTACAACGGCACACCCTGGTTCCTGCCGTTCGGCGGCGCCTACTACAAGGCGAAGGACCGCCTGCTCTGAGCAGGTACCGACACCGGTGACACCACGGGGGCCGCCGGACCCCTGCGACACCGCCCGCCCCTCCGGTGGACTGCTCTTGCGCAGGTCAGTGCCGCTTGTCAGAGTGACCGGGCATGCTGGGAGGCA
>NZ_JBEOXI010000331.1:0-7551 GCF_040296465.1 Streptomyces sp. NPDC002130 | reverse complement strand
ATCGAATTTGTGCGGTTTTGTCCCTGGTGTGCTCTGCCTATCGGCCGCGCCCTGGCCCGCCTGGGGCGCCCCCCCACCCCCCCCCCCCCCGCCCGGGGGGCCCGCGCCCGCCCCGCCGCCGGCGGTCTCACGGCGGCTGCGGGTCATCACGATCATCGCCACGTTCGGCGGTCTGCTCTTCGGCTACGACACCGGCGTCATCAACGGCGCCCTGCCCTACATGACCGAGGACCTCGGCCTGACCCCGGTCACCGAGGGCATGGTCACCAGCTCGCTGCTGCTGGGTGCCGCGCTGGGCGCGGTGGCCGGCGGCCGGTTCTCGGACGCACGCGGCAGGCGGCGCACCATCCTGCTGCTGGCGGTGCTGTTCTTCCTCGGCGCCCTGGGCTGCACGCTCGCCCCGACGACCGCCGTGATGGTGGTCGCCCGGTTCGTGCTGGGTCTCGCGGTCGGCGGTGCCTCGGTGACCGTGCCGGTGTATCTCGCCGAGGTGTCGCCCGCCGAGCGGCGCGGCGCCCTCGTCACCCGCAACGAGCTGATGATCGTCACCGGTCAGCTGCTGGCGTTCACGTGCAACGCGATCATCGCCCGGCTCGGCGGCGAGTCCGGCGGCGTGTGGCGCTGGATGCTGGTCATCGCCACACTGCCGGCCGTGGTGCTGTGGTGCGGCATGCTGGTGATGCCGGAGAGCCCGCGCTGGCTGGCCTCCGAGAGCCGCTTCGGCGAGGCCCTCGGCGTCCTGGAGCAGGTGCGGTCGCGGGCCCGGGCCGAGGCCGAGCTGAAGGAGGTCTCCGCGCTCGTCGGCAAGGACGAGCGGGAGAAGCTCGGCGGCTGGCAGGACGTCAGGAACACGCCCTGGGTGCGCAAGCTGGTGTTCGTCGGGTTCGGCATCGCCGTCGTGCAGCAGATCACCGGCGTGAACACGATCATGTACTACGGCACGCGGATTCTCACCGACGCCGGTTTCGCCGCCGACAGCGCGCTGACGGCGAACATCGCCAATGGCGTGATCTCGGTCCTGGCCACCTTCGTCGGCATCTGGCTGCTGGGCCGGGTGCCGCGCCGCCCGATGCTGATGACCGGTCAGGTGGGGACGACCACCGCGCTGTTGCTGATCGGCGTCTTCTCGCTGGTGCTGCCCTCCGGTGATGCGCGGGCGTTCGCGGTGCTCGCGATGACGGTCACGTTCCTCGCCTTCCAGCAGGGCGCGATCTCGCCGGTGACCTGGCTGATGCTGTCGGAGATCTTCCCGACGCGGATGCGCGGCTTCGGGATGGGGGCGGCGGCCGTGGTGCTGTGGCTGACCAACTTCGTGATCGGGCTGGTATTCCCGTCCCTGGTCTCCGGGATCGGGATATCCCCCACGTTCTTCCTGTTCGTGGCGGCGGGTGTGCTGTCCCTCCTCTTCGTGAAGCGGTACGTCCCCGAGACCAGGGGCCGCACGCTCGAAACGCTCGAGACCGAGCTCCGGGCGCGCTTTTCCTGACCGCCTTTCGAGGAGGGCCCCGGCCGGACGGAGGTCAGGAGCTGGTGAGGATCACGAGCTCCCGCGTCGCCCTGGTCATCGCCACATAGTGGTCGACGGCGCCCTCGACGCCTTCGCCGAAGTTCTCCGGGTCGACCAGCACCACCAGGTCGAACTCCAGCCCCTTCGACAGCTCCGGGGTGAGCGACCGGACGCGGGGCGAGGCCGGCCGGAACGCGGGATCGCCGATGACACAGGCGATCCCGTCGGCGTGTCCGGCCAGCCAGCTGTCGAGGACCGACGTCAGCTCCGCGGCGGACCCGTGGCGGACGGGGACGCCCCCGCTGCGGATCGACGTCGGCACGTTGGCATCGGGCAGGACGGCCCGGATGACCGGCTCGGCCTCCGCCATGATCTCCTCCGGAGTCCGGTAGTTGATGCTCAGGGAGGCCATCTCGACGCGGTCCAGCCCGACCCGCTCCAGACGTTCCCGCCACGACTGAGTGAACCCGTGCCGGGCCTGGGCACGGTCGCCGACGATGGTGAAGCTCCGGGACGGGCAGCGCCGCAGCAGCATCTGCCATTGCGCGTCGGTGAGTTCCTGTGCCTCGTCCACCACGATGTGCGCGAACGGCCCGGCGAGCCGGTCCGGGTCGGCGGTGGGCAAGGCGCTGTCGTCGACCAGGGAGTTGCGCATGTCCTGCCCGTGCAGCATGACCAGGACGCCTTCGCCGTCGTCGTGGCTGTGGGCCTCCAGCAGGTTGTCGATGACGTCGGCCATGCCTTCCTGCTGGGCGGCGAGGGCTGCCTCCCGCCGGCGCCCGCGCCGTGCGGCGTCAGGGTCGCCGAGCCGATGGCGTGCCGCGTCCAGCAGCGGCAGGTCGGACACGGTCCAGGCGTGCGGCTGCGCGCGTTGCAGGGTGCGCACCTCGTCGCGGTCGAGCCAGGGCGCGCACATGCGCAGGTAGGCGGGCACGGACCAGAGGTCCCCGACGAGGTCGGTCGCCTCCAGCAGCGGCCAGGCACGGTTGAAGACCGTGAGCAGCTCCCGGTCCCGAGACAGCGCCTTGCGGAGCAGGTCCTCGGGGGCGTCGCCCTCGTGCTTGTCCACGAGGATCGTGAGCAGTTCCTCCCAGACCTGGTCGCGTGCCTCGTTGTGCGGTGTGCCGGGTTCGGCCGCGTCGAAGGCCGCCGCCCAGTCGTGGGCGGCCAGGCGGATGTCGGACCAGTGGGTCGTGACCGTCATCGCCTCGGTGGGCGGCTCCTCGTAGAACCGGACGGCCTTCTCGATCGCCCGCACCATGTCCGCGGACGACTTCAGACGGGCCACCTCCGGGTCGGTCTCGGCCGCCGCGGTGGCTCCCTCGTCGACGAGGTCCGCCGGGATGCAGGTCTGCACGCCCTCCTCGCCGAGGCTGGGCAGGACGTCGGACACGTAGGACAGGTAGGGCCGGTGCGGGCCGACGAACAGCACCCCGCCCCGGCGGTGCTGCCCGAGGCGCGGGTCGGAGTGGAGGAGGTAGGCGGAGCGGTGCAGGGCGACGACGGTCTTGCCGGTGCCCGGGCCGCCGTCGACGACGAGGGCGCCGCGGGAACCGGCGCGGATGATGGCGTCCTGGTCGGCCTGGATGGTGCCGAGCACGTCCCGCATGCGGGGTGAGCGGTCGGTGCCGAGGCTCGCGATGAAGGCGGACTGGTCGTCGAGGGCGGCGTGCCCGGCGAACGCGTCGGCGGTGAACACCTCGTCCCAGTAGTCGCTGACCCTGCCGTCGGTCCAGCGGTAGCGACGGCGGCTGGTCAGACCCATCGGGTTGCCGTGGGTGGCCCCGAAGAACGGTTCGGCGGCCGGGGAACGCCAGTCGACCAGCAGTCGGCGCCCCTCGCTGTCCGTGAGGCCGAGCCGTCCCACGTACACCGGCTCGGAGCCGTCCGTGCCGACCATGTGCCCGAGGCACAGGTCCAGTCCGAAGCGGCGCAGGGCGCGCAGGCGCGTGGTCAGCCGGTGGATCTCGGCATCGCGGTCCATGGCCTGCCTGCCCTTGCCGCCGGGGGCCCTACGCTCGGCCTCCAGACGGTCGGACAGTTCCGCGATCGACTGCTCCAGGCAGTCGGCGACGGCGGCGAAGTGCCGCTCGTCCCCGGCGATCGACGCCGGGGCGGCCTTGTGCGCGAGGCGGCCGGGAAGATCGAACGCGCTCGTTGTCGCAGGGGTCACGTATGCTCCCGTTTCCGCAGGTCCTGGGCTTAGGCCGGATATTTTGCGGCAGACGGGGGGCCTTGCCGCAAGGCCCCCCGTGGGCTATAACTTGAGAAAGGCAAGGAGAGCACTCCTTGCCTTGTCTGTTGCCCGCCCCTGGTGCCCACCGGCCGTTTCCGTGTGGCACGCTCTTCGTCCTGGCAGCGTGGAGAGGCGGCGGCATGCGCATAGGACTGCTCGGCACCGGACCCTGGGCACGGATGGCCCACGCCCCCGCGTTGAGCGGGCACGAGAAGCTGGACTTCACGGGTGTGTGGGGCCGTCGCCCCGAGGCCGCGAAGGAACTGGCCGAGCGACACGGCGTCCGCGCCTACGACGATGCCGACGAACTGTTCGCCGATGTGGACGCGGTGGCCGTGGCCCTGCCGCCGCAGGTGCAGGCCGCGCTCGCCGCGCGGGCGGCGCGGGCCGGGTGCCATCTGCTGCTCGACAAGCCGCTCGCGCCGACGGTGGAGCAGGGACGAGCCGTGGTCGAGGCGGCCCGGGAGGCCGGTGTCGCCTCGGTCGTGTTCTTCACGACCCGTTTCCAGCCCGAGCCGGCGGCGTGGATCGCCGAACAGGCGGCGGTACCGGGCTGGTTCACGGCCCGGGCCGAGTGGCTCGGGGCGGTGTTCACCAGCGAGAGCCCCTTCGCGACGCCGTGGCGGCGGGAGAAGGGCGCCCTGTGGGACGTCGGCCCGCACGCCCTGTCCGTCCTGCTGCCGGTCCTCGGCGACGTGCGGCGCGTGACCGCGGCGGCGTACGGCCCCGGCGACACGGCGCACGTCGTCCTCGACCACACCGGTGGCGCGTCGAGCACCCTCACCCTGAGCCTGACGGCGCCGCCCGCCGCGGCCGGTGCCGCCGTGGAGCTGCGCGGGGAGGCCGGGGTCGCGGCGCTGCCGGACGGCTCCGACGGAGCGGTGCCCGCGCTGATGCGGGCCGCGGACGCGCTCCTCGACGCCGCCCGGACCGGCCACCCGCACGCCTGCGACGCCGCGTTCGGCCTGAGGGTGACGGAGATCCTCACGGCGGCCCAGGAGTTGCTGAACCCCTGAGCGCGCGGGCGGCCCTGCGTCCTACGCCGGTTCGAAGTTGAGCCGCTCCCTCACCACCGGGTAGCCGGCCTTGGCGAAGTTCGCCGCCATGGGGAAGTTGCCCTGGTCCGTGGCGGCGGCGACGAACTCCGCCCCCTGCTCGACGAGGAAGTGCGTGCACTCGGCCAGCAGGTCGTAGGCGTAGCCGTGGCCGCGGTGCTCCGGAAGGACGCCGATGAAGCCGATGCAGGGCCCCGCCGGGTTGTGGGCCGGGATGTGGATGCCGGCGAGGTCGCCCCGCGGCGTGTACGCCGCCTGCCACCACTCGCGCGGTGACGGGCACCAGTGGAAGAAGTCGAGTTCCTCCTGGGCCGCCCGGTCGAGCCCGCCCTGCTCGATGGCCTTGAGCGCGTGCGCGTCCAGGGTGGCGGAATGGATGCGGCGCAGTGCGTCGAAGAACACGGCGTCGTCGGGTTCGGCGCGGAAGTCCAGGCGCCCGGGCCGCTCGGGCAGGCAGCGGTCCGGGGTCCAGCGGTACAGGAGGCGTTCGACCAGGAGGTCGTAGCCAGCGGTCCGGGCGGCGGTGAAGCGGGTCTCGGCGGCGGCGCGCAGGGCCGGGTCGTCGCGCCAGCCGGCGGGCAGGTTCAGTTCCAGTTCGACCTGCCAGGGGGCGGAACGCAGGAGTGCGGCGCCCGCCTCCTCCTCGCCCTCGGCCACGTCGAACCAGTTGAGGTTGACGGGCTCGCTGTCGTCGGGGCCGCCCCACCAGGCGCCGCGGGCGACCACACGGCCGTCGCGCAGGGCCACGCGCTTCCAGTCGGGGCGGTGCCGGGTCAGCCGGTGGCCCTCACGGGCGCCCAGCGGGTCGGGCAGGGTGTCGAAGAGTGCTGCGTCGCTCGTGTCGAGCGCGCGGATGACCACATCGGTCATGGGGGTGTCCTCCGGGACGCATGCTGCTCGGAGCGCTCCCGGTCGGTCAGTCGCAGCACGCCGGGACTACGGGGAGGGAGCGCGGAAACGGTGTGAACTGCACGGCTCTGCCCTCCTTCCGCCGGTCTCGGGGCGTGGCGCGCCACACGCTACGGGAGCTCCGAGCGGGACGTCCATCGATTTGCGGCACGGTTGAACAGCCCCTCGAGAGGCGGTCGGGCCACGCCTGTCACCCTGGGTGGGGCCGGCACCCGCGCCGCACGTGGCGGTGCGGGCCCGGGTGCGGCGGCCGGTCGGCCGTAGCAGCGTGGTGGTGTGAGCAGTGTGCGTGGCCTCCCGGTGCGCCGGGACCTGGACCGGCGCGGCTGGCTGCGCGGCGCGCCCCCGCCCGGCTGGGCCCGGGTGCTGCCGTCTGCGCTGCTGGCGGGCGTCTG
This sequence comes from Streptomyces sp. NPDC002130, assembly GCF_040296465.1. Lineage (NCBI taxonomy): Bacteria > Bacillati > Actinomycetota > Actinomycetes > Kitasatosporales > Streptomycetaceae > Streptomyces > Streptomyces sp. NPDC002130. Next base: position 1,449 of record NZ_JBEOXI010000331.1, on the reverse strand, counting down.
CCTGGCGGAGCTGATCGCCCCGGAGCCGCTCGACATCGGATTCCTGCTGGGCGCCATCCCGCCGCTGGCCGTGCTGGCGCACGGTCCGGTGGCGACAGCGGTGCTCGGCGCGCTGGTGGTGGTCGTGCTGACCGTGCCCGTCTTCAATCTCAACGATCCCGGCAGTACCGACCTGCTGACCGTGTGCTTCGTCTCGGTGCTGAGCGTGCTGCTGTCGTACGTCCGCTCCCGGCGGGACGCGCAGCTGGTCACCGAGCGGGCCGTGGCCGAGGTCGCGCAGCGGGCCGTGGTGCCGCCGTTGCCGGATCGGGTCGGACCGGTGCGGTGCGCTGGCCTGTACCGGGCCGCGCAGCGCGGGACCCTGGTCGGCGGCGACTTCTTCGACGTACGGGCGGGCCCCTACGGCGTACGGGCGGTCATGGGCGATGTGCAGGGGCACGGGCTGTCGGCCGTGGCGACGGTCGCGTCGCTGCTGGGCGCGTTCCGGGAGGCGGTGCTGGACCAGCCGGACCCGGAGGCGGTGGCGGCCCGGCTCGACCGGAGGCTGGCGGTGGACTCCGCGGGCGACCCGCACGCCGAGCTGTTCGCGACGGCCGTGCTGCTCGACTTCTCCGCCGACGCCCGGGTCGTGCGGATCGTGGCGTGCGGGCAGGCCGGGCCCCTGCTGCTGCGGGACGGCCGGGCCGTCGAGCTGGACGTCGAGCCGTGCACACCGCTGGGTCTCGGCCTCGCCGAGGCGGCCCCGGCCCGGGTCGTCTCGGTGCCGCTGAGGGCCGGTGACCGGCTCTTCCTCGCCTCCGACGGGGTGACCGAGGCCAGGGACACGCACGGGGTCTTCTACCCCTTGACCGAACGGCTGCCGGGCCTCGCCGCCGAGGATCCGGTCGCGCTGGCCGAGCGGGTCTGGACCGACCTCGTCCGGCATTGCCCGGACGTGCAGGACGACGTCACGATGCTGGTGCTCGCGCCGCGTCCGCGGGACGGGGCGGGCGGGGCCTGACATCAGCGTCACCCGGAGGAGAACCCCGCGACATCCATGGTCGTCCGAACGGGGTGCCCGGACCGCGACCGCGCTCTCCGGATGCACGCCGGGCTCCCGCGGGGAATGGTGATATCGGACCGGTTTTTCAGCACCGGGGCCGTCCCAGCGATCCGGACCCTAGGAGCAGAGAACATGTCGACGTCAGAGCCTGCCGCATCCCGGCCGCCCGAGGACCGCGCCACCCCGGACCGCCTGCTCCACGCCCGCACCGGCACCGACGTGTCGCCGGAGGACCTCGTCCTCGCCTCGGGCAAGGACCTCAACCCGCACACCCTCGAGTGGGCCAAGCGCAAGCTGGCGACGGAGGGACCTGCCGCCCTGGAGAAGCTGCTGCCCCGGGCCGCTGCCCTTCGAGCTGACGGTCGGGTCCGGCACCTGGCGCCGGCTGGTGCCGCGATCGTGGGTCC
>NZ_JBEOXI010000330.1:0-7560 GCF_040296465.1 Streptomyces sp. NPDC002130 | reverse complement strand
GTTCGCGGAGGTGGATGTGGCCGGGCATCCGCAGCTGGAGGGGCGGACGGCCGGGGAGGCGTTCCGGGCCGGGGCCTGGCGGGTGCTGGCGCTCAACACGTCACCTCCCGGGGGTCGTCGGGGAGAGGCCGAGCCCCCGGGTGAGGAGCGGATGCCGGCTTCGGGTCTGGTGTGGGATCTGCCTGCGTCGTATGTGCTGGGCGCCGGGGACCGGGTGGTGCTGGCGGCGACGAGGCGAGGGCTTGCGGAGCTGCTGGGGCGCAGGAGGCGGCAGCGGGCGGGAGCGTGACGGGGCGCTCCGCGCCCTGAGGGGCGCGGGGAACTGCGCGATCGGCCACGACCCGCCCGCAGCCGCCGAAGAACACCTGCCCCCGGGCTACTGTGCGCCCGACACCCCCTTCAAGTACCGCTCCGCGAACTCCAGCTCCAGCCGCACCTGCTTGATCCGTTCGTCCACCACCAGCGACCCGTGCCCGGCGTCGTAGCGGTACACCTCATGCACCGCCCCCCGGGCCTCCAAGCGCTTGACGTAGTTGTCGATCTGCCGGATCGGGCAGCGTGGGTCGTTGACGCCGGCCGAGATGTAGACCGGCGCCTTCACCTTGTCGACGTAAGTGAGGGGGGACGACGCCTCGAAGCGGTCGGGGACCTCCTCGGGGGTGCCGCCCAGAAGCGTGCGGTCCATCGCCTTCAGCGCTTCCATCTCGTCGTGGTACGCCGTGACGTAGTCGGCCACGGGCACCGCCGCGATGCCGAGGGCCCACGCGTCGGGCTGGACGCCGAGGCCGAGGAGGGTGAGATAGCCGCCCCAGGAGCCGCCGGTGAGGACCAGGCGGTCGGGATCGGCGACACCGGAGCTGACGGCCCATTCACGGACCGCGGCGATGTCCTCCAGTTCGATGAGGCCGACGCGGTGCTTCAGCGCGTCCGTCCAGGCACGGCCGTAGCCCGTGGAGCCGCGGTAGTTGACACGGATCACCGCGAAGCCGTGGTCCACCCAGGCCGCGGGGCCCGCCGCGAACGAGTCGCTGTCGTGCCAGGTGGGGCCGCCGTGGATGTCGAAGACCGTGGGGAGCGGTCCGGTGCTGCCCTCCGGCTTCTGGACGAGGGCGTGGATACGGCCTCCCGGCCCCTCCACCCACACGTCCTGCACCGGCACCGAACCGGGCGACTTCATGCCGGGCGGGTCGAGCACCACACCGCCCGCCGTGGAGCGGACCGCCGGCGGCTCGGCCGCCGAGGACCACAGGTACTCCACGCTGCCGTCGGGCCGGGCCGTCGCGCCGGAGACCGCGCCCGGCGGGGTGGGAATCTCGGTGAGGGCGCGGCCGGCCAGGTCGTAGCGGAACAGCTCGCTGCGGGCCTCGAAGCTGTGGGCGATGAGCAGGCCGCTGCCGTCCGGGTACCACTCGGCGCTGACGTCGCCCGGCAGCTCCAGCGCCAGGTCCGTCTCCTCGCCGGTGGCCACGTCCCACACCAGGGGCTCCCAGCGGCCGCGGCGCTGGTGGCCGATGAGCAGGCGCGTGTCGCCGTCGACGGGGGCGAAGCCGAGGACCTCCAGGCCCAGCTCGCGGGTGCCGCCCTCGGTGTCGTCGAGATCGGCGACCGCCGTGCCGTCGGGACGCAGGACGCGCAGCGCCGAGTGCATCGCGTCACCGTGCTCGGTGTGCTCGACGGCGATGAGCGAGCCGTCGTGGGAGAGATCGCCGACGCCGGCCGACTCGCGGTGGCGGTAGATCTCCACCGGGTCCTCGCCGGTGCGCACCAGGTGGATGGTCGTGCCGTCCTCGTCGGTGGAGCGGCCGACGACCGCCGTACGCCCGTCGCGGCCGAGGGCGAGGCCCGCCGGGTAGGAGGGCTCCAGGCCCGCGGCGGCCGGTTCGTCCGCGCCGCCCTCGAAGGGCTGGCGACGCCACACGCCGAACTCGTCACCGTCCTTGTCGTCGAACCACCAGATCCACGCGCCGTCCGGGGACAGCACGCCGTCCGTCGTGCCGTTCGGCCGGTCCGTCACCTGGCGCTGCTCGCCGGTCGACCGGTCCCAGGCGTACAGCTCGTACGTGCCCGTGGCGTTCGAGACGAACAGGGAGCGGTCCGGGGCGTCCTCCGCCCAGTCGGGCAAGGAGACCCGCGCTGCGCGAAAGCGCTTCTCCCAGTCCGGCATCCGCTCCTGCTGTCCCGCCTGTACCGCTTGCTCATGCTGGTCCCGCCGATCCCGCTCGTCGGACCCGTTGCTCTCAGTCATGGCCCCATACTGCCCGCCCCGGCCGACAATTCGCTCGCGAGGTCCCCAGCCTGTGGATAACCTCCACCGGTCCCCCCTCTCAGCAGGTCAGGAGTCCCACCCATGTACTCCCCCACACCCGTCGACTGGAACGAGGCCAACCGCGCCCACTGGGACGAGCGCGTCCCGCTGCACGTCGCCGGTGACTTCTACGACCTGGACGCCTTCCGGGCCGGTCAGGACCCCTTGCGCGACTTCGAGCTCGCCGAGGTGGGCGAGGTCGGCAACCGCTCTCTGCTGCATCTGCAGTGCCACATCGGCCTCGACACGCTGTCCTGGGCCCGGCACGGCGCCGCCCGGGTCGTCGGCCTGGACTTCTCCGGACCCGCGGTCGACCTGGCCCGGGGGCTCGCGCGCGACCTGGGTCTCGGCCCGGAGCGGGCGGCGTTCGTGACGGCGGACGTGTACGACGCGGCGGCCGCGGTCCCGGACCCGTCGTACGACATCGTGTACACCGGCGGCGGCGCGCTGTGCTGGCTGCCCGACATCGGGCGCTGGGCGCGGACCGTCGCCTCGCTGGTGGCGCCCGGCGGGTTCCTCTACCTCGCCGAGTTCCACCCGCTCACCGATGTCCTCGACGACGAGACCGGCTCGCGGATCGTGCACGACTACTTCGCCCGCGACGCCTGGATCGAGGAGAGCGCGGGGTCGTACGCGGCCGAGGGGGCCGAGTTCACCCACGGCCGGCGGGTGGAGTGGCAGCATCCGGTCGGCGAAGTCGTCTCGGCGCTGGCGGCGGCCGGGCTGCGGATCGAGTTCCTGCACGAGCACGACGTGTCGCTGTTCCGGCGGTTCGGGAATCTCCAGCGGCGGGACGGCTGCTTCCGCTTCCCCGAGGGCCGGCCGCGGATTCCGCTGATGTACTCGATCCGGGCGCGCAAGGACTGAGCGCGGAGAGCCTCACGGCCCTCCGGAACCGGCCGACGGGCCCGCTCCGTTGCCGACCCCGCGGGCCGGGGCCGCCCGACAGCCCCGTACCGTGGGGGTGTGTACCGGTTTCTGCTGACGCCCCGATGGTGGGGGATCAACGTCTTCGTGCTGTTGTCCATCCCCTTCTGCATCTTCATGGGGTCCTGGCAGCTGAGCCGGTTCGAGGACCGTGTGCAGGACCATCGCACCGCGACCGAGCAGGTCTCCGAGGCCCGGCACCAGGCGCCCCGGCCCCTGAAGGACATGCTGCCGGTGGACAAGGCGACCTCCGGGAAGCTGGTCACCGCGAGCGGGCGGTACGGCAAGCAGCTGCTGGTGCCCGGGCGGGAGCTCGACGGCAAGCAGGGCTTCTACGTGCTGACGCTGCTGCGGACCGACTCGGGTGAGGCGCTGCCGGTGGTGCGGGGCTGGCTGCCCGGGGCTCCCGGCTCGGCGAAGGTTCCCGCCCCGCCGTCCGGTGAGGTCACGATCACCGGGGCGCTGCAGGCGTCGGAGACGCCGGGTGACAACGGGGTCAGTGCGCAGGGCGGCCTGCCGGCCGGGCAGACCTCGGCGATCAGCGCGGCGTCCCTGGTCAACCTGGTGCCGTACGACGTGTACGACGCGTGGGTCACCCTGTCGAAGGGCGACGCGGGGATGAAGGCGGTGCCGGCCGCCGCGCCGCCGGACTCGGGCCTGGACCTGAAGGCGTTCCAGAACCTGGGCTACACCGCCGAGTGGTTCGCCTTCGTGGGGTTCGTGATCTTCATGTGGTTCCGGTTGCTGCGGCGCGAGGTGGAGTTCGCGCGGGACGCGGAGCTGGGTCTGGTCGCGGACGAGGAGCCCGTCACCGTGGACGCCGCTGTGAAGTGAGCGGCGTCTTCGCCCGGGCCGGGTGGGCCCGCAGCCCCTGGCGGGCTGCGCCCCCGCCTACGATCCCGCCAGCACGCCCGTCCAGTACACCGTGCCCGCGCACGCGTTGGACACCGTCACCGAGCTCGCGCCCGAGCCGGTGACCGGGGTGTACGTCACCGCCACGCTGCCGTCGACGGTGCCGTCCTCCCGCACCAGCTGGGGGGCCGTGCCCGTGTCGCCGCCGGTGGAGGTGCCGGCCGTGGTCGTCGGGTCCTCCGACGGGGTCGGGTCCGGGCTGGGGTCGGGGCCGCCGACGCTGCCGCCGGGAGGGGGGCAGGTCTCGGAGGGAACCCAGGCGAACTTCACGTCGTAGCCGATGCCCGGCTGGAGCACCAGCTGGGCGGCCTCCAGGGACGGGTCGGGCAGCAGACCGGCCGCCGCGTCGCCCGCGGTGTGCCGGGCCGAGCCGACCTTGCTCATGTCGGCGGCGCCCTGCGGCAGGGCGCTGACCGAGCCGGGGCCGGTGACGGTGCAGGCCGCGCCGGAGACGTTGGTGACACGGAAGGAGCCGGAGACCGCGCCCGTGGAGTCGGGGGCGCCCGCGCTTCCGGAGGCGGGGCCGAGCTGGGCCGCGGTGCACGCCGGGATGCCGGCGGCGGCGGTGGAGGAAGGGCCGGTACCGCCCTGGGACGCGCCGGTGGAGGCGCCGCCGGATCCCTTGCCCTTGCCCTTCTCCTTCTTCTCGCCCTTCTCCTTGCCCTCGGTCTTGCCGGAGGAGCCGCCCGCGGTGCTCTCGCCGCCGTCCGGGCCCTTGCCCTGGCTCGCTCCGCCCTGGGTCTCCGACGTGTGTCCGATGGCGGCCGGGTTGGCCTCGGAGCCGGTGGCGTTGGAGACGTGCACGAGGGCGGGGACGGCCGTGCCGATGAAGAGCGCGGCGGCCGCCATGCCGACGACGGCCTGCCGCTTGCGGGCCCGCCGCTGCGGTACCGCCTTGCGCAGGTAGTCCAGGGTGCCGTCGCGCGGTTCCACCTCCTGCACCACTTGGTGCAGCATCGAGCGCAGGTCCAGCTCGTCCGAGTCGAGCCCGTCGGGGCTCTGGTCGTCGGGGCCGTGGTTCACAGTTCCGTTCCCAGCGTGCGATTGCTTCGGATCTTGCCCGTGCCGCCTTGTCGGCGCCTGCCACTCTTCCAGGCGCTCGACGGGCTCGGGGCCCTCGCGCCCGTTGCCGCCCGCGCCGTTGCCGTCACTCATGCCGGCGCCTCCATGGCGACCCGGAGCGCAGCGATACCGCGCGAGCCATAGGCCTTGACCGAGCCGAGGGATATGCCGAGCGTCTCGGCGACCTGCGCCTCGGTCATGTCCGCGAAGTAGCGCAGCACCAGCACCTCGCGCTGGCGGCGCTGCAGCCCCTTCATCGCCTTGATGAGGGAGTCGCGCTCCAGCTGGTCGTAGGCACCTTCCTCGGCGCTGGCCATGTCGGGCATGGGCTTCGACAGCAGCTTCAGGCCGAGTATGCGGCGGCGCAGCGCGGAACGGGAGAGGTTGACGACGGTCTGGCGCAGGTACGCCAGGGTCTTCTCGGGGTCCCGGACGCGCTTGCGGGCGGAGTGGACACGGATGAACGCCTCCTGGACGACGTCCTCGCAGGAGGCGGTGTCGTCGAGGAGGAGGGCGGCGAGACCCAGCAGCGAGCGGTAGTGCGCCCGGTAGGTCTCGGTGAGGTGGTCGACGGTGGTGCCGGCCGCTACGCCGTCCTCCGCGCCGTCGCGCTGGTTGGGTATGCGGGCCGGCCGCGCTGCGGGCACGGGCGCGATCACCGGCATGCCACCGGGCGTACCGGCCATGCGGGGTCGGAGAGCCGCCGGGCGGGGCGGTCGAAGGACCGTGCCGCGCGCCGCACTGAAGTCGAGTACCTCTGCCACGCCTGTTGGACACGCTGACCCCCGTGAGGGTTGTACGTGCCGGGCATCACTTTCACGCCGACCGTCGCCGTTGCCGGTCTACCCGCGTCAGGCAGCACAGTCGATGGTGCGTTCATGGCCCTCATGCGTCCCGCTCTTCCCTTATATCCAAATGTGAACGGACGTCCCCACGCCCGGTTCCAGGCGTCCCCACGCCTGTAAGCGCTCCCACGGCCGAAGGGCGACCGCAAAGACGCTCCCCGCCCTTCGCGCGGTTGCGGAGAGCGGGGAGGTAAATCCTCTGATGCCGAAGCGCCACGGACAAGTGGTCCGGATCATCGACCGGCTCACATGTCGTGCACAGATCCTACAAACCACCTCTGACACCGGCCGGGGGATTCCGCGCGGCGGAACGTCGAGAAGCCCGGGCGGCCTGCCTCGGAGCCGGTCGCGCTGTGCGCCGGCTCACACGGTCAGGACAGCTCGGCCGCGACCACCTCGGCGATCTGCGCGGTGTTGAGCGCGGACCCTTTGCGCAGGTTGTCCCCGCACACGAACAGCTCGAGCGCCGTGGGGTCGTCCAGCGCCCGCCGGACCCGTCCGACCCAGGTCGGGTCCGTGCCGACCACGTCGGCGGGGGTCGGGAACTCCCCCGCGGCCGGGTCGTCGAACAGCACCACCCCGGGCGCCGTGGCGAGGATCTCGCGGGCCTTGTCGACGGTGACCTCGCCCTCGAAGCGGGCGTGCACGGTCACCGAGTGCGTGGTGACCACCGGCACCCGGACACAGGTGACGGCCACCGGAAGGCCGGGAAGACCGAGGATCTTGCGGGCCTCGTCCCGCACCTTCAGCTCCTCCGACGACCAGCCGTCCTCGCACGCCGTACCGGTCCAGGGCACGACGTTCAGCGCCACCGGCTCGGGGAACGGCCCGGTGTCGTCGCCGACGGCCCGGCGTACGTCACCGGGGTGCGTGCCCAGCTCCGTGCCCGCGACCAGGGACAGCTGCCGGCGCAGGGTCTCCACACCGGCTCGCCCGGCGCCGCTGACGGCCTGGTACGAGGAGGCGACCAGCTCGCGCAGCCCGAACTCGGCGTGCAGCGCGCCCAGGGCCACGATCATGGAGAGCGTCGTGCAGCTGGGGTTGGCGATGATCCCGCGCGGGCGCATCCGCACGGCGTGCGGGTTGACCTCGGGCACCACGAGCGGCACGTCCGGGTCCATCCGGAACACGCCGGAGTTGTCGACCACCACCGCGCCCTTGGCGGCGGCGACGGGCGCCCACCGCTCGGCGACCTCGTCGGGGACGTCGAACATGGCGACGTCGACCCCGTCGAAGGCCTCCTCCGTGAGCGCGAGGACCTCGGTCTCCTCGCCGCGCACGGTCAGTTTGCGGCCGGCCGAGCGCGGGGAGGCGATCAGCCGGATCTCGCCCCAGACGTCGGCCCGCTGGGACAGGATCCGGAGCATGACCGTGCCGACGGCTCCGGTCGCCCCCACCACGGCAAGCGTCGGACGCCCGGACTCTTCGCCAACTCCGTCCGCAAGGACATGGACCCGGAGAAGGCCCTCGACAAGGCCGACACAGCCGTCAACCGCGAGCTCAAGAAGC
>NZ_JBEOXI010000329.1:0-7648 GCF_040296465.1 Streptomyces sp. NPDC002130 | reverse complement strand
GGGTCGCCGTCGGCCTGCCGGGGTCAGTGCCGGAGGCCATGAACGCGAAGGCCAGCAGGCGGCCGTCCTCGTCGACCAGGGTGCCCGCGAGGGCGTGGACGCCGGAGAGGGTGCCGGTCTTGGCGCGGACGACGCCGGATGCCCCGTCGCGGTAGCGGGCGGTCAGGGTGCCGGTGAAGCCGGCGACGGGGAGGCCGGTGAGGGCCGGGCGCAGCTCGGGGTGGGAGGGGTCGGCCGCCTTCGCGAGCAGGGCGGTGAGGAGGCCGGGGGTCAGCCGGTCGGCGCGGTCGAGGCCGCTGCCGTCCTTGAAGGCGGCGCCCTTCAGGGGGAGGCCGAGCTTGCCGAGCTGGGAGCCGATGGCCTGACCGGCCCCGGCGAAGTCGGCCCGGTCGCCCGTGGCGATCGCCGTCTGGCGGGCGAGGGCCTCGGCGATGTCGTTGTCGCTGTTGGTCAGCATGCGCTCGACGAGGGCGGAGAGCGGGGGTGAGGAGACGGCCGCGAGGGTCTCGGCGCGGGTCGTGGCCTTGGACGGGCCGGGGGCGGTGGTCTTGATGCCGTGCGACGTCAGGAAGTCCCCGAACCGGCGGGCCGCGTCCGCCGCCGGGTCCTTCACCCGCTCGACCGGGCCGCTCGCCGAGTCGTTCGTGCGGCCTTCGTCGGCCATCAGCGGGCTGACGAGTGCGAGGTTGGGGTTGTCCCCGATCGGGTGCTTTTCGTCGCCCGCGTAGAGGGTCGTGTCGTAGGAGAGGGTCACCTCGCGCACACCCCGGTCCGCGAGCGCGGCGGCCGTCCGGGCGGCCAGGGTGCGCAGACTCGCCGAACCCTTGGCCTTCTCCCGGGCGGTGAGCGTGGGGTCGCCGCCCCCGACCAGGACGACTTCCTGCGTGTCGGGCTCCAGCGCGGCGCGGGTGGTGAGGCGGTGGCCGGGGCCCATCGCGGACAGCGCGGCGACGGCCGTGGCGATCTTCGTCGTGGAGGCCGGGGTGAGCCCGGCGCCCGCGCCGGAGCCGAACAGGCGCCGTCCGGTGGTCACGTCCATGACCGCCGCGGCGGGCCGGGGGCCGAGGGCCGGGTCCTTGAGCAGGGGGCGCAGGGCGTCCGCGAGGGCCTTGCCGTCCGGGGCGGACTTCACGGTGCTGACGCCGCCGAGGCCGGTCAGCACGGGTCCGGCGCTGGGGGCGGGCCGGGTCCGGCCGGGGGCGCCGGGGGCGCTGCCGTGATCTGTGCCACCCGCGCGGCCCAGGGCCACTGCCCGGTCCCGCTCGGCCGTACGCTGACCCGAGGAGTCCCAGGGACCGGCGGCGGTCACCACACCGGCGGTCAGTGCGAGTCCGGCGGTGGCGGCGCCCGCGGTGTACTGCCAGGTCTTCGGCCGCATAACCTGTGCGACCTGCGGTTTCCCGGCTCGGGCGAGCCGCGCGAGCCGTGGTTTCGTAGCCGCTGCGGCCCGGACCAGGCGCGGTCGTACGGCATCCGCGAACCGCACCACGTGCGGTTTCGCGGCCCGCCAAGGCCTCAGCTCTGGCACGACCACCAGCCCCTTTCGCGATCACACACCTGCGTGAGGGACACTTAACCACCAGAACTATGTGTTGATCATGGAGGAGCCACCGGTGGAGTTCGACGTCACGATCGAGATTCCGAAGGGTTCGCGCAACAAGTACGAGGTGGACCACGAGACCGGTCGTATCCGCCTGGACCGGCGACTCTTCACCTCGACCGCCTACCCGACCGACTACGGCTTCGTCGAGAACACCCTCGGCGAGGACGGCGACCCGCTGGACGCGCTGGTCATCCTCGACGAGCCGACGTTCCCGGGCTGCCTGATCCGCTGCCGGGCGATCGGCATGTTCCGCATGACGGACGAGGCCGGCGGCGACGACAAGCTGCTGTGCGTGCCGTCGACGGACCCGCGCGTGGAGCACCTGCGGGACATTCACCACGTGTCGGAGTTCGACCGCCTGGAGATCCAGCACTTCTTCGAGGTCTACAAGGACCTGGAGCCCGGCAAGTCGGTCGAGGGTGCCGACTGGGTGGGCCGCACCGACGCCGAGGCCGAGATCGAGCGGTCCTACAAGCGATTCAAGGACCAGGGCGGTCACTGACCTCCTCTCCTGATGCTGACGGGCCGCACGCCTGCGTGTGCGGCCCGTTCGTCCGTCTGTGCGCATACTGAGGCTGTGGGGGGTACGAGGCTGACGTGTCGTACAGGGAGCGCCAGGCAGTGACGGACGCGGAGGACCGCAAACCGAGGTCGGACGAGGCGAGGAGTGCGTTCCTGCCTCCGGCCGGGACCGGCGTCGACGGGGACATGTCGACGACATCGGAGTTCGCGATCCCCGAGGGGCTGGCCCTGCACAGAACGGCCGGTGCGGAGTCCGACACGACGTCCGAGTTCGCCGTGCCGCACGGGCTGGACGTCCACGCGGCGCCGTCGGTGGAGCAGGAGGGGTCGGCTTTCACCCCGCCGAGCACGTACAGCTCGAAGCACGCCCCGTCGGCCTTCACACCGCCGAGCGGGATTCCCGTGGTCAGCCTGACCAAGGACGTGCCCTGGCAGGACCGGATGCGCACGATGCTGCGCATGCCGGTGGCGGAGCGGCCGGCGCCGGAGACGAGCCAGCGCGGCACCGACGAGAGCGGGCCCGCGGTGCCCCGCGTGCTCGACCTGACGCTGCGTATCGGCGAGTTGCTGCTGGCGGGCGGTGAGGGCGCCGAGGACGTGGAGGCGGCGATGTTCGCCGTCTGCCGGTCGTACGGCCTGGACCGCTGCGAGCCCAACGTCACCTTCACGCTGCTGGCGATCTCCTACCAGCCGTCCCTGGTCGACGACCCGGTCACGGCGTCGCGGACCGTGCGCCGCCGGGGCACGGACTACACGCGGCTGGCGGCCGTGTACCAGCTGGTGGACGACCTCAGTGACGACGAGACGGCGGTCTCCCTGGAGGAGGCCTACCGGCGGCTGGCGGAGATCCGCCGCAACCGGCACCCCTATCCCGGCTGGGCGCTGACCGGGGCGAGCGGGTTGCTGGCCGGTGCGGCCTCCGTGCTGGTGGGCGGCGACCTGATCGTGTTCGTCGCCGCGGCGCTGGGCGCGATGCTCGGTGACCGGCTGGCGTGGCTGTGCGCGGGGCGTGGGCTGCCGGAGTTCTACCAGTTCACGGTCGCCGCGATGCCGCCGGCCGCGATCGGGGTCGCGCTGACCATCGGCCATGTGGACGTGAAGGCCTCCGCGGTGATCACCGGTGGGCTGTTCGCGCTGCTGCCCGGGCGGGCGCTGGTGGCGGGTGTGCAGGACGGTCTGACGGGCTTCTACATCACCGCGTCCGCGCGGCTGCTGGAGGTTCTGTACTTCTTCGTCGGCATCGTCGCCGGTGTGCTGCTGGTGCTGTACTTCGGCGTGCAGCTGGGCGCGCGGCTCAACCCCGACCAGGCGCTCGGGGCCTCCGACGACCCGCTGATGATGATCGGCGCGTCGATGCTGCTGTCACTGGCGTTCGCGGTGCTGCTCCAGCAGGAACGATCCACCGTGATGTGGGTGACCCTGAACGGCGGTGTCGCGTGGATCGTCTACGGCGCGATGCACTACGTGGGGGACATCTCGCCGGTGGCGTCCACGGCGGCTGCCGCGGGGCTCGTGGGGCTGTTCGGGCAGTTGCTGTCCCGGTACCAGTTCGCCTCCGCCCTGCCCTACACGACGGCGGCGATCGGGCCCCTGCTGCCGGGTTCCGCGACGTACTTCGGACTGCTGGCGATCGCGCAGAGCGAGGTGGACGAGGGGCTGGTGTCGCTGTCGAAGGCGGTGGCGCTCGCCATGGCCATCGCCATCGGGGTGAACCTCGGGTCCGAGATCTCCCGGATGTTCCTGAGGATCGGCTCCGCGGAGAAGCGGCGGGCCGCCAAGCGCACGAGGGGTTTCTAGCGCCGAGGAGGTCGGGGCTGGGGCGTACGTCGGCGGCCGCGGGCCGGTGGGGGTGTTCGCGCAGTTCCCCGCGCCCCCAGGACAGTCGGTTCAGTAGCCGTTGTTGTAAGGCCCCTGCTGCGTACCGTACGGCTGCTGGTGGCCGCCTTGCTGCTGGTGGCCGTAGCCCGGGGCGGGCTGCTGGTGGCTGCCCTGCTGCCCGTAGCCCGGGCTCTGCGGGTACTGGTTGTAGTACTGCTGGTCGTTGTAGCCGTTCTGGTTGCCGTACGGCTGCTGCGGCTGCTGGTGGTGGGGCGGCTGGTCGTCGGGGGTGATGCGGCGGAGCTGGGTCGTCGCGTCGTCCATGGCGGGGGGCTGCTGCCGCCGCTGTTCGGGGGCCTCGGCCGCCGCGCGCTTCTTCTTCGAGCGGTCGCGCAGGTACTCGATGATGATCGGGACGATGGAGAGCAGGACGATCAGGATGAGGATCGACTCGACGTTCTTCTTGATGAAGCCGATCTGGCCGAGCCAGTAACCCGCGAGCGTGACGCCGGTGCCCCAGGCGATGCCGCCGATGATGTTGTACGTGAGGAACGTGCGGTACTTCATGCGGCCGGCGCCGGCCACGATGGGGGCGAAGGTGCGCACGATGGGGACGAAGCGGGCCAGGACGATCGCCTTGGGGCCGTACTTCTCCATGAACTCGTGGGCCTTGTCCAGATTCTCCTGCTTGAAGAGCTTGGAGTTGGGACGGTTGAAGAGCTTCGGGCCGAGGAACTTGCCGATCATGTAGCCCACTTGGTCGCCGATGACGGCGGCGAGCACGATCAGCGTGCAGACCAGCCACAGCGGCTGGGTGATGTAGGTGCCCTCGGCCACGAAGAGCCCGGCCGTGAAGAGCAGTGAGTCGCCGGGCAGGAACGCGAAGAGGCCGGACTCCGCGAAGACGATGAGCAGGATGCCGGGCAGGCTGAACGTCGAGATCAGGTAGTCCGGGCTGAGCCACTCGGGGCCGAGCGCAAGCGTGGTCACGGGGATGTGGCTCCTGCTGCAGTGGGGTACGGGCGGGGGCTGGCTGCCTCAAAGTATCAACGCAGCCGTCATGGCCCAGGTTCCATGGGCGTACTCAGGATGCACTGTGCGCGGTCCCGGTCAAAGCTGTGCACCATGGGCATCGATGAGTACGGCGGCGGACAGGGCCCGGAGCCCGAGGTTCTCGTCGTCACGACGAACGACGTACCCGGCTACCACGTGCGGGAGGTGATCGGCGAGGTCTTCGGCCTGACCGTCCGCTCCCGGCACGTGGGAAGCCAGATCGGCGCGGGGCTCAAGTCGATGGTCGGCGGTGAGCTGCGCGGGCTCACCAAGACGCTGGTGCAGACCCGCAACCAGGCGATGGAGCGGCTCGTCGAGCAGGCACGCGCGCGTGGCGCCAACGGCATCCTGGCGTTCCGCTTCGACGTGACGGAGGCGGCGGACGTCGGCACCGAGGTGTGCGCGTACGGCACGGCGGTGGTCCTGACCCGGGAGTGAGGCACTCCCGGGCCGGGGATCAGGAGGTGTGGCGTGCCGCGTTGGCGGCGATCGCGTCCTTCAGGTGCTCGGCGAGACCCGGGCGCATCCCGTCGTAGAACGCCTTGAAGCGCTCGTCGGAGACGTACATCTCGCCGAGGCAGCGGTGGAGTTCGTAGGAGCAGGCGTAGTACCACGTGCAGATGTGCTGCCGGTGCTCCTCCGCCAGGGCCATGGCCGCCTCGCCCGCGGGGGGCTCGTCCGCCGCCATCAGGGCGCCGTAGCGCTCCGCCCAGTCGGCGGCCTCGGCCTGGATGCGCTTCCAGTCCTCCTTGGTGTAGCGCGCGGTGCGGCGCTGCGACTCGGCGTACTCGTCCGTGCCGCCCCAGCGCGCTTCCGCCTCGTCGGCGTACTGCTCCGGGTCCTTGCCCCCGAAGACCTCGAACTTCTCCTCGGGCGTGAGGTCGATTCCCATCGTGCGTGCCTCCATGGCGTGCTCCACGGCCGCCGCCATCTTCTGCAGCGTCTCGATCCGGGCGGTCAGCAGTTCGTGCTGCCGGCGCAGGTGCGCGCGCGGATCCCCCTGTCCACGGGCCAGGTCCTCGAGCAGGGCGGCGACCTCGTCGAGCGGGAAGCCGAGCTCCCGGTAGAACAGGATCTGCTGCAGCCGGTCGAGGTCGGCGTCGCTGTAGCGCCGGTGCCCCGCGTGGCTGCGTCCGCTCGGGACGAGCAGGCCGATGTCGTCGTAGTGGTGCAGGGTGCGCACCGTGACGCCGGCGAAGCCCGCGACCTGTCCCACGGAGTAGCTCACTTCCGCGCCCTTCTTCTTCCGTCTTCTTCCGGGCTCCACGATCGGGCCTCACGCCACGTGAGGTGCAAGCGTGTTTGCGATTTGTCCACTTTGAGGCGTTTATGGTGTGCGCGTGGTCCAGGATCCCGCGCAGCAGGCGCCCTCCGTCACTCCCGCGACTCCCGCCCGCGCGCTCTTGCCGACGATCCTGCCCGCTCTCGCCGTGGGGATCATGTCCAGCCTGGTCCTGGTCGGGGTCGAAGTCGCCGCCGAGCAGCTCCAGGAGGTGCTCTGGGGGCCGCTGCCCGACGCGCTGGGGATCGGCAGGTACTCCGTCGCGTGGATGTTCGTGATGCTCTTCGCGACGGGGGTCGCGGTCGGGCTCGTGGTGTGGAAGGCGCCGGGGCACGCCGGTCCGGATCCGGCGACCGTCGGGCTCGACGCCCCCGTGCTGCCGCCCGTCGTGCTGCCGGGGCTGGTGCTGGTGACCATGCTGATGCTCGCCGGCGGGCCCAGCCTCGGCCCCGAGAACCCCGTCATCACGGTGAACGTCGCCCTGGCGGCCTGGCTGGGCGCCCGTCTCGTGCCACGGGCGCCGGGCCGGGTCTGGCCCGCGCTCGCCGAGGCGGCGACCATCGGTGCCCTGTTCGGCACGCCGGTCGCGGCGGCCCTGGTGATCTCCGAGGCGCTGGCCGTGCGCGAGACCCGCGGACTGCTGTGGGACAACGTCTTCGCCCCCCTGATCGCCGGCACGGCCGGTGCCCTGACCGCCACCCTCATCGACCATCCGAGCTTCGACCTGAACCTGCCCTCGTTCGGCCGGCCGGGCTGGAGCGACCTGCTGGCGGCGATGGTGGTCGCCTCGGTGGCCGCCCTGCTCGGCATGGCCGCCGTGCGGGCCTTCCCCTACGTCCACGGCGCCTTCCGCCGGCTGCGCCACCCGATGCTGATGCTCCCGGCGGGCGGCCTCGTGCTGGGCGCCCTCGCGGCCCTGGGCGGCCATCTGACGCTGTTCAAGGGGCTCGACGAGATCGCCGAGCTCGCACGGGACCCGGACAGCCGGTCGGCCGGGGAGTACGCCCTGCTGGCGGTCGTGAAGCTGGCCGCGCTGCTGGTCGCCGCGTCCTGCGGCTTCCGGGGCGGGCGCATCTTCCCGGCGGTGTTCGTGGGCACCGCCCTCGGTCTGGGCGCCCACGCCGCGGTGTCCGGGGTGCATCCCTCGATCGGCGTCTCGGCCGCCGTGCTCGGACTGCTGCTGGCCATCACCCGGCAGGGCTGGGTGAGCCTCTTCGTCGCCGCGGTGCTGGTCGCCTCGCCGGGGATCATCGCCCTGCTCTGCATCGCCTCGCTGCCGGCCTGGCTGCTGGTGACGGGCCGGCCGCAGATGCAGCTGCGCAAGGACGGCACGTCGGTCCGCTGAATCCCCTGTCGATGCTCCCCCTGCA
>NZ_JBEOXI010000328.1:0-7650 GCF_040296465.1 Streptomyces sp. NPDC002130 | reverse complement strand
CCTTCCTTGTCCGCGACCTCCATGTTCACGTAGTAGCGCGTGAGGATGTCGCCCATCGGGGCGACCTTCAGCTTGGCGTACTTGGACTCGCGGGGGCCGCGGCCGCCGTGAACCTTGTTGCGCGCCGCCATCACCAGGTCACCCATGACCGCGGACGCGGTGGGGGCGCCGCCTGCGCCCTGGCCGTAGAACATGAGCCGTCCGGCGTTCTCTGCTTCCACGACAACGGCGTTGAATGCGCCGTTCACCGAAGCGAGCGGGTGGCTGAGCGGAACCAGCGCCGGGTACACGCGAGCGGAAATCCGCTCCTTGCCCTTGGGCGTGACGATGCGCTCGCAGATCGAGAGCAACTTGATGGTGCAGTCGAGTGCCTTCGCCGACGCCAGGTCGGCGGAGGTGATCGTGGAGATCCCTTCGCGGTACACGTCCGCGGCAGTGACGCGGGTGTGGAACGCGATCGACGCGAGGATCGCTGCCTTCGCCGCGGCGTCGTAGCCTTCGACGTCCGCGGTCGGGTCGGCCTCCGCGTATCCGAGGCGTCCGGCTTCGGCGAGGGTCTCCTCGTAGTCGGCCCCGGTCTCGTCCATCGCGGAGAGGATGAAGTTGGTGGTGCCGTTCACGATTCCGGCGACCTTGTTGACGCGGTCTCCGGCCAGGGACTGCGTGAGCGGGCGGATCACGGGGATCGCACCGGCAACAGCGGCCTCGAAGTACAGGTCGACAGAATTGGCCTCTGCAGCCTCCGCCAACTCACCGGTGTGGTCCGCGAGCAGCGCCTTGTTGGCGGTCACGACCGACTTGCCGGAGTTGAGGGAGGAGAGAATCAGCTTGCGAGGGAGCTCGATTCCGCCGATCACCTCGACCACGATGTCGACGTCGTCACGACCGACCAGGGACTCGGCGTCCGTCGTCTGCAGTTCCTCGGGAATTCCGCGGTCCGAGCCGATACGGCGAACGGCAACTCCCCGCAGTTCCAACGGGGCGCCGACGCGAGCTTCGAGTTCCTCGGCCTGCTCACGAATGATCCGGACGACCTCGCTCCCGACGTTGCCGAGGCCGAGAACGGCCACACCGATAGCGCGATGCGCCGATTCGCTCGTCACTGCGATACCTCCAAGCTGAGCAGATCTTCCACTGTTTCCCTCCGCAGAATCACGCGTGAGACTCCGTCACGCACCGCCACCACGGCTGGGCGGGTGAGCAGGTTGTACCTGCTCGACATCGAATAGCAGTATGCACCGGTCGCTGCTACCGCTAGTAAATCACCGGGCCCGACGTCCTCGGGCATCCAGGTGTCCCGAATGACCACGTCACCGGACTCGCAGTGCTTACCGACGATACGTGCAACGACGGGCGAGCGGCTGTTGACCGCCCGGCAGCTCCGCCGCTGTACGGGACAGTCGGCTCGGCCACCAGATCCGCCGGCCGATCAGCAAGGTGAGGGCGGGCACCAGGACCGACCGCACCAGCAGGGCGTCGAGCAGCACGCCGAAGGCCACCAGGAACCCGACCTCGATCAGCATCACCAGCGGAAGTGTCGCGAGGACCGCGAACGTGGCCGCCAGGACCAGGCCCGCCGAGGTGATGACGCCACCGGTGGCCGAGAGGGCTTTGAGCATGCCCTCTCTGGTGCCGATACGCACGGTCTCCTCCCGGGCTCGGCTGGCCAGGAAGATGTTGTAGTCGACGCCGAGCGCCACCAGGAACAGGAATGCCAGCAGCGGCACCGAAGAGTCGACGCCCTGGAACCCGAGGATCGTGTCGAAGACGAACACGCTGCCGCCGAAGGCTGCGGCGAACGAGACGATCACAGTGGCCATCAGGACCAGCGGGGCCACGATCGCGCGCAGCAGCAGCCCGAGGACGATCAGGACCACGGCGAGCACCAGCGGGATCACCAGCTTCTCGTCGCGCTCGGTGGTCACCTCGGTGTCGAGGTTCTCCGCACTCGGCCCGCCGACGATCGCCTCCGCCCCGCGCACCGCGTGCACGGCGGTGCGCACCCGCTTGATCGTGTCGTACTCCGCGGCGGTGTCCGGCGCGTCCTTCGGGAACACGGAGATGTTGGCCCAGCCACCGCTGGTCTGCTCCGGGACGGCCATGGCCACGCCTCGGGTGTCCTTGACGACGTCGAGCACCCGCTCCTGGTGCGCCGGCCGCGTGAAGACCGTCATCGGCTGCCCGCCGAGCTCCGGGAAGTGCTGGCGCAGAACGGTGAAGCCGGTGACCGACTCCGGCGCGGACAGGAACTGGTCCTGCTCCCGCAGGGCGCCGGTGTTGCCCGCCAGCCCGAGGGCGAGCACGCCGAGGACTCCGAGCGAGCCGAGCGTCGCCACCCACCGGCGGCGGCTGATGGCGGCGCCGAGCCGTCCCCACAGCCCCGGCTTCTCCTGCACGGCCGTGCTGAACCGCGGGACGGCCGGCCAGAAGATCCGCCTGCCGAGCACCACGAGCACCGCCGGGAACAGCGTCAGCATGGCCACCAGCGCGCACAGGATGCCGGCCGCACCGATCGGACCCAACCCGCTGGTGCTGTTCAGGTCCGCGACGAGCAGGCAGAGCAGGCCGGCGACCACGGTGGCAGCGGACGCGACGATGGCCGGCGCCGCGCCGCGTAGCGCGTGGACCATCGCGACCCGGACGTTCTCATGGTGGTGCAGTGCCTCCCGATATCGAGCGATGAGCAACAGCGCGTAGTCCGTGCCGACGCCGAATACCAGGATCGTCAGCAGCGCCGAGTTCTGGTCGTTGACCACGATGCCGAAGCCCTTGACGAGCAGGTAGACGGTCCCCATCGAGGTCAGTGCGGCCGCGCCCACGGCCACCAGCGGGATGATCCACAACACCGGGCTGCGGTAGGTGAGGATGAGCAGGAGCGTGACGACGACGATGGTGGTGAGGAGGACCTGCACGTCGATGCCGTCGAAGACGGCATCCATGTCGCCGTCGATCGCGCCCGGGCCGGTCACGTCGAGTTCCAGGCCGGAGGGGCGGTCCTTCGCGGCGTCACGTAACGGGCCGACGATGTCCTCCGGTGCGCCGTAGGCCGTGCTCACCTCGAGGGTGAACATCATCGCCTTGCGGTCGGTGGAGGGGCTCGTCGGTGAGCCCTCGTCGTCCTCGCCGGCCGCCGCCGTCGCCTTCGGCGGGTACCGCTTGGCAAGGGTGTGGTATTGGCGCTCGACCGTCGCGCGGTCGGCGTCGGTCATGCCGCCGGCGCGGTGGTACACGAAGACGAACGAGTTGCTGTCCCCGCCGGGGAGACGGTCGTCCAGCACCGCCACCTTGGTGGACTCGGCACTGGCCGGCAGAGTGTCCACGGCGCTGTCGGTGGTGACCGAGCTCAGCTTTCCGCTCAGCGGCACCATGCCCGCCGCCAGCACCAGCCACAAGCCAATCACCAACCACGGCATCCACCGGCCCGCCAACCGACCGGCCGGCGCTCCCCCGGACGGCGCTGCGTCGACTGCCATCACTAGCCTCCTACATACGGGTTGCATCGCTTATCTGGATGCCGACTTTCTACGGAGCGAACCTGAGACGACTGTTAATGCGGTGCTCAGGCCGGTTGGCCGAACCATGTGCCCAGCACACGCACCAGCGTGGTGGCGTCGCGGTCCTGCCCGGTGGGCAAGGCCCGGGCGACACAGCCGTCGGGCCGGATGAGCAACGCGTCGAGGTCCACCCGATCCGTGCGGGCGGTGAGGGTGTTGACCCGTCCGGTCCACGCGGCCGCGGCGCCGCGGGCCTCGGCGCGGTCGACGTAGCCGAGCAGGAGCCCACGCCCCTCACGCAGCAGGTCCGCCGACCGGTTCACCGCGGTGACGACGTCCGGGTCGGGCCGCTCCAGCGTCAACTTCATGTCCGCACAGGGTGCCGACGAACCGGTGGTCGTCGCCCAGGTCGTACCGGGCGTCCATGCCGGCGAGCGGGTCGGCGACGTACCGGTGGGCGTCGTCGAACCGACACGCTCAGCCTGCTTCTCGCGGTGCTGGTCACCGCGGCCAGTGTCCAGGACTCCGTGGCCGGCACCCAGCTGCTCGACCAGGTTGCCGGCATCGACATGGAAATCACCGCCCGCAAACCCGGGACCAGGGGATTCACGCCGATACCCAAGCGGTGGGCGGTGGAGCGGACGTACGGCTGGCTGATGCTCCACCCGGCGTCTCGCCCGCGCCTACGAGATGAGTGGACCAGTCGGCGTGGTCGACGCGCCCCCCGCCCTGGCCGACGCCGGCCACCCCACGGCGCCGTGCGTGGAGGTGAGCGACAGCCGCGAGGCGACCGTCGGGAAGATCCGCGTGCGGCGCGCGCTGCCGCGCCGGGGCCGCCGCACGGTCGGTGCCTGGTGCTTCGCCGACCACATGGGGCCGGCCGACGTCACCGAGAACAGCGGCCTGGACATCGGCCCGCACCCTCACATCGGGCTGCAGACCGCCACCTGGCTCACCGACGGACAGGTGCTGCACCGCGACAGCCTCGGCTCCGAACAGGTGATCAAGCCCGGGCAGCTCAACCTCATGACCGCCGGCGGCGGCGTCGCCCACGCCGAGGAGGCCACCGGCCACTACCAGGGCACCCTGGAAGGCATCCAGCTGTGGATCGCCCTGCCGGAGACCACCCGGCACGGGCCGGCCACCTTCGAGCACCACACCGAGCTGCCCCAGGCCGACCTGGACTGTGGCGCGGGCACCGCGACCGTCCTGGTCGGTGACTTCACCGGTCTGGCCAGCCCGGCCCGGCACGACACACCGCTGGTGGGGACCGACCTCGACCTGCGTGCACCAGCCACCGTGCCCCTGCGCACCGACTTCGAATACGCCCTGATCGTCCTGGAAGGAGCGGTGACCGTCCACGGCAAGCCGCTGCTCCCTGGCAGGCTCGGATACCTCGGCGAAGGCCGCGATCAACTCCGCCTTCAGGTGCGCGAACCAGCCCGCGCCATCCTGCTCGGCGGTGAACCGTTCCCAGAACCGATCCTCATGTGGTGGAACTTCGTCGCCCGCACCCGCGCCGAGATCGACGCCGCCCACGCCTCCTGGACGGCCCAGGACGACCGCTTCGGCCGCGTCCGCTCCACCCTGCCGCTCATCCCCGTCAAGGCCCCCTTTTGGCAACAGACCGGAGAGAACCGGTAACCGAGCCGCTGGCCCGGCAGGCACTCGCATTCATGGGGAGGTGCTCCACCGGCGGGCGGTCTGCTGCCATTCCGCCTCCTAAGCGCGCATGCGGCGCTGGTCCAGGACGCGTGAGAGGCGATGGGTGGTCGAGGTCCGTGAGCTGGCTGATGCGCTCACGTCGGCTGGTCCGTGACTACGAGACGCTGCCCGCCACCAGCGAGTCCATGGTCCTGTGGTCGATGACTATGCTCATGAGCCGCCGCCTTGCCCGCCGCACCCACACGGCCACGACGGCGATGTCCTCTGACACCGAAACCGAACCGTTTGCCGCTGAGGGCTGACCAACCAGGTCCCCTGGGGTGGCGTGCGCTAGTGGCATCGGCCCTCGGCGCGGAGGCGCGGGCGTGTGGCTGTGCCGTTCTCCCTGCGAGGATGTGGAAAGCAGGGCGCGAACAGCAAGAAGGGACCCCCGTGAACGAGGTACAGGAAGGACTCTGCCTCATGGGTCCCGCCATGGTGACCGTATTCGTCATCGGCGCGGGCAACGAACCGCTGCCGCGGGAGGCGTTCAACCTCGCCGGACTCGTGCCCGACGAGGTGCGTCCCTTCATGCTGATGGAGCAGCCGGCAGCGATCGCGTCGCCCGGCCTCATGTCGTACGACCTCACCTTCCACGACGCCTCTCTCACCCTGGCCACTTACACGAGCGCGACCCTGCGCCGCCTGTGCGCGGATGGCCGAGCCGTGGCCTGGGCTGGCTTCGAGGGGTCGTTCCACTACGACCACCTCCTCACTGAGGACATCGCATCCTCGGTCTACGGATACTGCGTGAGCGGCGCCGAACCCGTGGTCGCATGGGACTTCGCCACCCTGCGCGGCATGGCCTGGAAGAAGCGGATAGCCGAAACCCGCGCGGCTCTGGAAGCACTGCTGCGTCGGCCTTGAGCCCCCATCCCAGAGCCACGAGTCCCAGACCGTGGCGACCAACGTTCGATGACACGCGCTCAACCTTCAGTGACACAGGACAAGCGATCTTTGACAGCCTGAACCACACCGTCACGCCGTGAGGATGCTGAACTCCCCGGACTGGTGCCGGGTGATCCACCCACGCTCGGCCAGGCGTTTCGCCCGCGAACGCACTCCCTCGATCTTCGCGGGCACCGCTTCCAGTCCCAGGGCCACCGCGAGGTCCTTGGCCCGCACCGTGTCCCGGCCCGCCGCCGCCTCGGTCTCCAGCATCGAGATGATCCGCTGGTTGTCCGGCGCGAGTGCAGCCCTGGCCAGCTGCCCGCTCTGCGCCTGCTCGACCGCCTCCCGCGCGGCCGACTCTTTCGACTCCAGCAGACCCAGCACCGACGCCACCAGCGACTCCCGTCGATCAAGAAGCAACCCGACGCCCCAACACTCCTGCATAGACACGGAGTTCAATCCCGATCAGCGGAAACTCAACGGTCACGGCCGGAAAGACAACGGCTTCTCAGCGATCTCCCTCATGCCTGGCACCACGCGCCGGTACCCGCAGAAGTTCTCCGGTCCCGGCCTCTTCACCCGACCGAGTAGTGCCCCGGCCTTGGCCAACCACGACCCGACACGGGCATGTGAGGGTTTCTTGGCCATGCGGTGACGCTGACGATGCGATTACGGGGGCAGACGAACCCGGCACGGTCCGTACGGGTGTCCGGCAGGAGGAACCAGTGGCCGGTCATGAGATCTACGCCGCCAGCGCATCTTCGGTCGTGGCGGCGATACTGCTCGCGCGATGGTTCCTGACGGGCCGAAGCAGCAGGACGCGCACCTCTGCCGTATTCCGCTATGCCTCGCGCTGGAGGACACCGAGGGATGTCCGGCGTGCGGGATCCACCGCGGCCCAGGCTGAGCCACGCCTGGCGATGGACGCGCCAGGTGCAGCGGATGGTGCAGGAGGCCGAAGACATCCTGCACTGCTACTGGCGCCAGCTCAGTCCCCTCTACCTGTCCCAGCACGATCACCATCAGCACTGAGGCGATCTCAAGCCGGGCCGCCGGGCACGGGTCGGCTCAGTTGCTGAGTGCTTGGCGGAGGGTGGGGCGGCAGTCGATGACGGCGTCGACGCCGACGATCTGCAGGGTGCGCAGCACGGTTTGCTGGGCCCCGGCCAGGCGGATCCAGCCGCCGGCTTCGGTGACGGCCTGGTAGGCGGCGATGAGGGTGTTGATGCCGCTGGAGTCCATGAAGGTGACCTGGTGCATGTCGATGACGATGCGTGGCCGGGGGAGGCTGGGGGCTTCCAGGGCCTGGCGGAGGGGTTCGATGGTGTCGTGGTCGATTTCGCCGGCCACGGTGATCACGCGGATGCCCTCGGTGGCGGTGACCACGACCGACAGTTGGCCCGGCTGCTCACCTCTATGGGTGTCCGCCATCTCTCCCTCAGCCATGTCGGTGATACTGGCACACCAAGACCTTCCACCTGCAGTGCTGCCCTGCACAGTGCGGGTATCCGGCAGTACTCCGGAAATGCCGTCATCGGCGGCCCACTCCCCGACCGTGTCC
>NZ_JBEOXI010000327.1:0-7685 GCF_040296465.1 Streptomyces sp. NPDC002130 | reverse complement strand
GCCACCGACGCCCGCCGCAAGGAGGTGTACTGGGCCCGCTACACCGACTCCCGCACCAGGGTGCCTCGGCAACTCCGGTATGACCGCACCTGGTCGACGCGTCCCCAAGAACGGTCTGGTGGCGGTTCTGTCGGCTACCCCGTCCAAGGCGAAGTCCGGGTCATCGTGGCTGGGTAGTCCACCGGTACGACTGAGAAGGGCTGCCGGGGACACCGACGCCGCCCGTACGTTCAATCCGCCGATGCGCCTCAAGATCGCCCGCGGAGTGGTCGAAACCTGCCGACTGCTCCCCGTGATGGTCACGTTCGGCATCGGTCTCGGTGTTCTGTTCGCCCTCGAAGCACTGGTCGGTGCAGTCGGATTCTGCTGCCCAGCTCGATCTCGTCGACGACTGACCGCTGCCCCCCTCTCCACCGCACTCCAGCAACAAGATCACGATCTACGGCTGGAGTACTAGGGGGCCGGCAGCCAGCGGTGCAGGTAGGCGCGCAGGCCCGTGAGGTCGGTGCCGCGTGCCAGGTAACCCACGTATCCGTCGGGCCGTACGAGGGCGTGCTCGACGCCGGGCCAGGGGCTGCGCGTACCCAGCCGGTGCACGCTCAGCAGGCCGTGCCGTTCGCCCAGCCGCAGGTCGTCGGGCCAGAGCTGGGCGGGGCCGGTGAGCAGGATGTGGTAGCCCGGCCCGGCGATGCGCCGCTGGAGGCCGGACGGGGTGTCGGGCAGACGGTCTCCCGCGCGCGGGCCCCGGCGCGGCCGGAGGGGTCCGGTGACGGAGGCGGGGCCCCGGCGGTAGTGGATGCCGAGTTCGGAGACCGTGCGGAAGAGGCGCGCCCGGGCACCGGTCGCCCGCAGGAGCAGCGGGGCCATGTGCGGGGCGAGTCGCGTCCGTGCCAGCCGCAGGGCCGGATGGCTGCTCGTACCCGCGGTGAAGGCACGGTCGGTGAGGCGGCGTACGCCGTGGCCGACCGGGGCTCGCTCCGCCTCGTACGTCTCCAGCAACTCCTCGGGCGCCGCGCCCCGGCAGACGTGGGCGAGCTTCCAGCCCAGGTTGAGCGCGTCCTGGATGCCGGTGTTCATGCCCTGTCCCCCGGCCGGGCTGTGGATGTGCGCCGCGTCGCCGGCGAGGAAGAAGGGGCCCCTGCGGTAGTGGGTGGCGCCGCGGTTGTGGATGCGGAAGCTCGTCATCCAGACCGGATCGCGCAGGGACAGCCTGTCGGGCGTCCAGTCGTCCGCGATCCGCTGGAGGAGGTCCAGGCTCACCGGGTCGCCGGGGGCGCCCGGCGGATGCATCGCGATCATCCGCCAGGTGGCCGGAGTGCCCAGCGGGAAGAAGAACAACAGCCCGGCCGCGGTCATGTACGTGTGCGCGGCGCCCGGCTCGAGTCCGTCGGCCTCCAGATCCGCGAGCAGGAACGTCTGCGGATAGGCGTACCCCTCGAAGCCGATGCCCGCCTGGGAGCGCACCGTGCTGTGTGCGCCGTCGCAGCCGACCACGTAGCGGGCCCGTACGGTCTCCTCGGTCCCGTCCCGGTGCCGCAGGCGGCAGGTGACGTACTCGCCTCCGGGTTCGGCGCTCAGCAGCTCCGTGCCGCGCTCGACCGTCACGCCCCGGGCGGCCAGATGAGCCGTCAGGGTGGCTTCCGTCTCCGACTGCGGGAGGAAGAGCAGGAACGGGTACGGCGTGTCCTCGCAGCCGACGTCGAACACCGGGACGCGCAGCACCCGCCCGGGCAGGTGCAGGTGCAGCCCGACCGCCGGGTTGCCCCGGTCGACGAGGTCGTCCGCCACACCGAACGCGGACAGCATCTCCAGGGTCCGGGGCTGGATCGCCAGGGCGCGTGACTCCCGGGCGCGGTCCAGTGAGCGGTCCACGATCCGGAACTGCGTTTCGAAGGCGCGCAGTTGGGTCGCGAGCGCGAGTCCGGTGGGGCCCGCGCCCACCACGAGCACGTCCAGGGGTGCCGTCATGACACACACCGTAGACGCGGGCGCTGGCCGGATGCCGTCGCCGTGCGGCGTGCCGGGGCCCTCCGCGACGCGTGCGTGGCGGAGGGCTCCCGTCCGGTGGTGCCGGTTCAGACCTCCAGGTCGGCTTCGATACGGCGCAGCTGGTGGCGGGCCATCGCGAGGTTGGCCCTGCTGCCGTCGAGCACGAGGTAGAGGAAGAGCCCGCTGCCTCCGCGCCCCTTCAGGAGGCGGATGAGGTGGTACTGGGTGTTCAGCGTGATGAGGATGTCCTCGATCTCCTCCTTCAGGCCCAGGTGCTCCATGGTGCGCAGCTTGGACCGCACGACGTCGGTGTTGCCCGCGGCGGCGACTTCCAGGTTGAAGTCCTTGCCGCCGCCGAGGGTGCCGAGGGCCATGCCGCTGGTGTAGTCGACGAGTGCGACGGCCGTCGCTCCGTCGATGGAGCTCAGGCATTCCTTCAGCGCGGTCTCCGTGTTGGCCATGCGCTCGGTTCCTTTCCTTCGTTTCTTTTACTTCGGTTGGTCGGAGGGTTCGGGTGGGCTCAGATGCCGGACTGGGGGCGCGGCAGGTGCGTGGGCCGCTGCGGAGTGCGGACCGGGAGGGTGCCGATGGGACGGTCCGCGGCCGGGGGCACCGTGGCGAGGTGCTCTTCGGGCGCCGGCCGGTCGGCGTGACGGCCGGTGCCCGGGCCCACGCGCGTGGCCAGCAGGTCGGCGATCCGGGCGCCGCTGCGCCGGCCTTCGAGGTGGAGGCGGCCGACGTTGACGCGGTCCTCGGCGAGGAGGGTGAGTACGGCGGTGGTTCCGGCGGCGTAGGTGGCGACGTAGCCTCCGGAGCCCCGCACCAGCAGTTCGCGGAAGTCGCCGCGGGCGGCGGCGTCGGTCATGCGGTAGGCGACACCGAGGGCGGCGGCGGTGAGCGCCGCGAGTCCCTCCGGTTCGGTGTCCGGCACGTCGTGGGCGAGGACGAGTCCGTCGACGGTGGCCGCGAGGGAGCCCGTCAGCCGGGGTATGCGGGTGCGGAGCCGACGCAGTTCGTCCAGGACGTCGGTCTCGACGGCCATGAGCAGTCTCCTTTCGGCACGCTGTCTTCGCGCGCGGATCACAGTGCCTCCAAGGCGTGCAGGAGCCGTCGCAGAAGTGCGGTGTCGGGCTCGTCCGGTGCGGCGGGACGAGGGGTGGGGCCCGGCTCGGCGGACGCGGGGGCGGGGTGTGGGGCTGGGGCTGGGGCTGGGGAGGGGGCGCGGACCAGGGGGGCTACGGGAGCCACCAGTCCGGCGGCGGCGAGGCGGCGGAGTTCGACGAGGGTGTGGAAGGTGCGGCAGGCCAGGGCCGTGGCGATCTGGGCGGCCGTGCGGACACCGTCTACCTGGGCGAGGGTCCGGCCGCGGCGGGCCGGCAGGTCGGCGGCGTCCGGGCCGGGCACGCGGGCGAGCGGCGCACGATCGACGGCGGGTTCTGGCCATATGCGGTGCAGCAGTTCGCGACGGCGTCTGGACTCGCGCAGGACGGTGTCCACCGGTACGGACCGGACCGCGCCGAGCCAGTGTGCGGCTCCGGGGCGGAACCGGAGAGCCGGTCCGTCCTGGGCGAGGACGAAGTACGCCGCGTCGAAGAGGGCGCCCAGGTGGCACAGTTCCAGTGCGCCGGCCGCGAGGTGACCGCTGTCCACCAGCTGCCGTCCGACGCGGCAGCGGCGCCCGGCCCGGTCGATCGCCTCCCACCAGCCGTCCGGGGCGAGCGCACCGCTGTGGGTGAGCAGGTCGCCGAGGTCGGGTGTGACGGCGGATTCGACGTGGACGACGTGTCCCGTCGCGAGGTAGACGATCCCCGACTCGGTGGACAGGGCACCGGTCGCCCCCTGTGCGGCGAGGGTGCTCAGCAGGGCCGAGGCGGGTTCGTCCGTGCGCGGGGCCCGGGTCGGTGTGGTCATCCGAGCACCAGCCGGTCCGTCAGCTCGGCCAGCCGGATGCGGGCCAGGGCGAGGTTCCCTTCGCTGCGGTCGAGCCACAAGTGCACGAACACGGTGCTGTCGAAGGTCGTCGTGACGAACCTGAGCAGGTGGTACGAGTCGGCGTTCGTGATGATCAGGTCCTGTACGGGGGGTTCCTTGCCGGACGGCCCGTCGGGGCCGGCAGGCCCGCCGCCGGGCGATGCGCCAGTGACGTCACCCGACGGTCCGCCGGTGAGGGCGAGGGCGCCGCTCTCGGTGGCGAGGCGGGCGAGTTCGGCGGTTTCCGCAGCCGTCGCCTCCGCATCGCCACCGGGTGCGTCACCCACCGCGCCCAGGGCAAGACCACTGATCCAATCAACCACCGACGCCCCTCGAGCACCTGGCAAGCGCATGGCTTCCAGCAGACTCTCGTCGATTCCGGGCACGCCGAATCCCCTCCCCCTGCACGGCCGTTCCCGCGAACGTGAGCACGACACTACGGAAAGTGGTGGGCGCTGGTGAACGCTTTGGCATTTTCCAAAGGAATGTGCAGTGGAGCGGGCAGGGGTGCGATGAGATCGATCCGAAGTGAGCAGGACCTGACCCGCCAAGCTGCGGGACTCTCGACTGGCGGCCTGACCAGCGCCTTAGTCCCTTGGGCTCGCATCCCGCAGCCCAGGACCAGTCGCATGCGCGGGCAGCTTTGGTCAGGTGTGTCAGTACTCATGCTGACCACTTGCTGACTGTACTGACGCGTCATCAGGCGAAGCCGGACTCTCGCCCGCCTCTCGACCAGGGCCACATCGCTGTCGACAGCGCGCACGCCTGCGCGCCATGTCAGGGAACCGCCGCGTAAGCCCTGCGCACCGGCCAGGTGGACATCGCGCAGGCGATCCCCGTCTCGCAGATCGCCTCCCTGGACAAGGACACCGTCCACGAGACGGACACCGCCCGCGACACCAGCCTGTACCTGAACACCAAGTCCGGCCCCTTCACCGCCCCCGGGCTGCGGGCCGCCTCCTCTTCGGCCCCGCCCTGCCCTGGGCGGCCGGCAAGCGCGTCGCGCCCACCGGACGGGCCGAGGCCATCAAGCCCGACGGCAAGAGCATCACCATCGCCACCTACTCGACCCGGCCCGAGCTGCCCGAAGTCGCCCAGGTGCTGCAACAGGACCTGGCCAAGGCCGGGTTCAAGGTGAAGCCGGTGGTGCGCGGTGACTCGCAGGTCGAAAGCGACATGCTGGCCGGGAAGTACGACGCCGCCGTCACCTCCCGCGACATGATGCTCGACACTGGGGACCCCGTCTCCGTCCTGGTGAGCGACTTCACCTGCCACGGCACCTACAAGCTGTCGCAGCTGTGCGACAAGAGGGTCGACCGGCTCGTCGCCGCCGCCCAGGCGCAGTCCGACACCGGCAGGCGACAGGACGCCGCCATGAAGGCCGAGGCGGCGGTCCTCGGCACCGACGCGGTGATCCCCCTCGTCCATGGCAAGGCCGTCCTGGGCATCGCCAAGTCGGTGCAGGGCGCGCTGTTCAGCTGGGACGAGCGGCAGTACATCGGAACAGGAACCCGGCGCTGAACCGCACCTCGGGCCGCCACGGCGGCCGTTCCGCTCTGCCTGCTGCCCTGCGCGATCTCGCGTAGGGCAGCGGCCCATGTCCTGAAGCAGGAACGCGCCACCCTCCACCTGACCGCCACCGGGGCGCTCGGCGCCACCGACTGGTACCTGCTCACCCGCGAACTGCTCCCAGCCGTCCTGCCGTCCGTCGTCCGCCACGCCCTGCTCCGGCTGCCCGGCATCGCGCTGAACCTGGCCGCCCTCGGCTTCCTCGGCCTGGGCGCTCAGCCGCCCTCCCCCGACTGGGGACTGCTGCTCGCCGAGAACCAGCCCTACGTCGAACGCGCCCCCTGGACCGTCCTGGCTCCCGCCGCCGTACTCGCCCTGCTCGGGGCACTCGCGGTGACGGCGACGGGCGGCGTACACCCGCCCCGGCTGCGGAGACGGAGAGGAACGCGCCTTGGCGTCCCCGCCACCGCGTCACCGACGGCCTCTCCGCATACGGCCCGTACGGCTTCAACGGAACGGACCCGACAACCCGTCCTCACCCACTCCTGCCGCCTGATCCTCGCCGACGGCGGACGCCCCGAGTCAGCGGGGCGGTGCCGTGCCCTGCCCACGGGGGTGCTGTTCGCCCTGCACGCCCTCCAGCCTTCTTCGTCACCGGCGGGAATGCGCAGGGCGCCGTTGTCGCCGGCGAAGATCCAGTCGCCGGGTGCGACGGGGGGTACCGGCGATGTGGACCTCGACGCCCGTACGCTCCAGCACCGCCCGGTTCTCGCCGCTGACCATCGTCACATCGGCGCTGAACAGCGGGTAACCGGCGGCGCGGCTCTCCTTCACATCGAGCACCGGGCCGTGACCGTGCCGGAGACGCCCCGGTGCCGCGCGAGGGACCTCCAGCAGGGGCCACCGTGAACCCGCCCGCAGCGTGCACGAACAGGTCGCCTTCGTGAGCGGCTTTCTGGTCGTACGGGCCTTCGCGGAACGCTCGCCACAGGGCTGCGGGCGTGCAGCCACTGCCGGCCCGGCTGCCGCCGCATCGACCCTTGCACAGCGGTGCCGCCGCCGTCCTGTCGCCCACGACACCGAGACGATCGGGCTGAAGACAGACAACGTTCCGGCCTGCGCGATGACCGTCGAGCAGCTGGTCGGGGTGCGTGGTGAAGGCCAGGCGTGCCAACACCTGGGTCACCCCGTCGGCAGGTTCTGCTCGCACCAGATGGTCTTTCCGACGGTGGCATGCCGGGTGCCCCAGTTCTGGCTGAGCTGGGAGACCAGGAGCAGGCCCCGGCCGCCCTCGTCGTAGACCCGGGCCCGGCGCAGGTGCGGCGCGGTGCTGCTGGCATCGGAGACCTCGCATATCAGCGTGGTGTCGCGGATCAGCCGCAACTGGATCGGAGAGTCGCCGTAGCGGATGGCGTTGGTGACCAGCTCGCTGACCAGAAGCTCCGTAGTGAACGTCGCATCCGCCAGTCCCCACTCGTCGAGCTGTTCGACGGCCACCTTCCGGGCGCGCTCGACCAGGGACGGGTCAGGGGGGATGTCCCAGACGGCGACCTGGTCGGAGGTGAGGGCGCGGGTGCGGGCGAGGAGCAGGGCGACGTCGTCGGCGGGGCGACCGGCCAGCAACCCGTGGATGACGGCGTCGCAGGCGGCGTCCAGCGACGGCGTCCGCACCGACAGCGCGTCACGCAACGTGTTCAGGCTGTCATCGATGTCGCGTACCCGGGATTTCACGAGACCGTCGGAGTAGAGAGCGAGCACGCTGCCCGCGGGCAGGGTCAGCTCCGTGGCCTCGAAGGGCAGACCGCCCAGCCCGAGCGGCGGGCCTGTGAACCCGGAGATACCATCCACGGTCCCGTCGGGAGCGCGGAGGGCGGGCAACGGGTGACCGGCCGAGGCCAGCGTGCAGCGCCGGGAGACCGGGTCGTAGACCGCGTACAGGCAGGTCGCTCCCAGCTCGCCGGCCGCCGCCACATCGCCTTCCGCGCCGCCGGCCTCCTCGTCTCCCGTGAGGTGGATGACCAGATCGTCGAGATGGGTGAGGAGCTCGTCGGGCGGCAGGTCGACGTCGGCCAGGGTACGTACGGCGGTGCGCAGGCGTCCCATGGTGGCGGACGCGTTGACGCCGTGGCCGACGACGTCTCCGATGACGAGGGCGACCCGGTTGCCGGAGAGCGGGATCACGTCGAACCAGTCACCGCCCACGCCGGCCTTCGAGT
>NZ_JBEOXI010000326.1:0-7700 GCF_040296465.1 Streptomyces sp. NPDC002130 | reverse complement strand
TAGACGATGTCGAACACCTCGTCCGGCGGGCCCTCGGGCATCGTCCGCAGGGCGGGCATGGCGCCGTCGGGCTGCTGCGCTGCGGCGAAGCCCTCCCAGGCCCGTTCGTCCAGGGTCGGACGGGGCAGGCAGGCGTCGACCACCAGCAGTTCGCCGAGCAGGTCCCAGCGTTCCAGGTCCAGCCAGTCGTCGATCCAGACCGGCAGCCAGGTCGCGAGGTAGTCGGCGGTGGCGGGCGGCAGGCCGTCCGGCCTCTCCCCCCAGTCGGTCAGGTGGAACACGTTGTGTGTGACGTCGTAGGCGATGTGCCCCTCCACCGTCCAGGGCTCGGGGGTGCGGGCCAGCCAGGTCGTGCCGCTCACTTCGGACTCCGGCGGCCGGGGCGGGAGGCCGAACCGGCGCTGGAACGCGGACAGGCCGAGCCGCCGGGTGGGGGTCGCCTCGAAAGCCGCCCAGCTGTCGATCCGGTGGTTCAGGACGGCCGCCCGCTCCACCTCAGGCTGGCTGTAGCCGAGTTCCTTGAAGGGCAGGTACACCTCGAAGGGGATGGGGGAGATGGGCTCCGTGAGCTGTCCGCGCACCAGCATGCGGCCGCCGTCCAGTGTCTCGCGCCAGGCGTGGTCGAGGAGTTGCCGGGCCAGTTGCGCCTGGCGCGACCCGGCGACACCCTCGCGGAACAGCACCTTGCAGATCATGGCCAGTTCGCCGATGGGTTTGAAGCGCTCCAGGAAGCCGATCTCGGGGTCGACATCGGGTTCCAGCGCGAATCCGTCGCGGTGGGCCCACAGCCATTCCAGGGCGCCCACGCCGACGTTGTGGATCAGGCGGGTGTCGGTCATCCCAGCACTCCTTGTCCGCCGGGCCGGTGGTGCGTGGCTGCCCGGGCTCCGTCGTCGAGCCGCCCGGTGGTCAGGGTCGCCGCGAAAGCTGCCATGAGGGTGGGGTGGTAGTGGGAGAGGAAGTCCGGGCTGCTGTCGTGGTCCGCTCCGCTCCCCTGCTCCGGGACGGCGCCGAGGGGGTGCTGTACCGCAGCGATGCGCGCCCAGGCCTCGTGCAGGACGGCGGGCTCGGGCAGCAGGGGCAGGCTCGCCGCCACGGCCAGCAGCTCGCAGCCGAGGTCCCACATCCCGGCGTCCAGACAGGTGTCGAGCCAGGGCGGCAGCCAGTCGGCCAGGTAGCCGGCGAGGTCGGGAGGGAGCCCTGCGGGCCCGGCGCGCCCCCAGTCGGTGAGGTGGAAGACCACGTGGGTGAGGGAGTAGCCGGAGGACTGCTCGAAGGTCCAGGGTTCGGGCAGCCCGGCCAGCCAGGTGCGCCGCAGCGCCTGCGGCATCGCGTCGGACTGCCGGATGCCGCTGCGGCCCTCGGCGTTCAGGACGCCGAGCCGCCGGGTGGGCTCCTGCTCGGTGAGCTGCCAGCCGCGGGTGCGGGCCACGGTGGCGGCGGCCGCCTCGTAGCCTCGGTGCCGCAGGCCCGCCGCGGCCATGGCGGCGTACACCTCCAGGGGATATGTGGCGAAGGGCTCCAGCCGCTGCAGGCGCATGAAGAGCTCACCCCGGCCGGTCTCCTGCCACGCGAAGGCCATCAGGTCGGCCGCGCATGCGTGGAGCGGGTCCGGGGGCGCGGTGTGCCGGCACACGGTCGCGCACACCTGGGCCAGTTCCCCGAGCGGCTTCCAGCTGCGGTTCACCTGTCCGTCGGCGGCCAGGGCGTCCTCGCCCAGCGCGAACTGCTCGCGATGCGCCGACACCCATGCCAGCGCGTCCTCGG
The DNA here is from genome assembly GCF_040296465.1 of Streptomyces sp. NPDC002130. NCBI lineage: Bacteria > Bacillati > Actinomycetota > Actinomycetes > Kitasatosporales > Streptomycetaceae > Streptomyces > Streptomyces sp. NPDC002130. The sequence goes on along the minus strand of NZ_JBEOXI010000326.1, from coordinate 5,933 downwards.
CCACCTGTCGTGCCCCCCGTGCGTCCCTCACACGAACGCTCCCGTCCGGGTCAGCCGTGCCGCACTCACCTGCAGGGCCACGAGCGGGTCCTGACCGCCCATCAGCTCCACGAAGTCCAGGCCGTTGTCGAGTCCCAGCGTCTGCGGTACGCCCTCCAGCAGGGTCAGCCAGCGTCCGGCGCCGGCCGCCTGTCGCCAGTCCCTGCGGCGTACCGCGCGCACGAAGCCCCGGGCGACGTCGACCGGACGCTGCCGTGCCGCGCGGGCCACCGCGCAGTCCTCCCCCGGTACGGCGAGGGCGGCCAGCACCGCGAGCTGGTGTGTCAGGAGTTGCCAGGTCGCGCCCTCGAGCCAGGCGGCGTCGGGCTCCTGGCGCGGGGCGTCGGCGTGGCCCGGGTCGAGCCGCCGCAGCGTGTGCCGCATGGCCCAGTGGCTCCACCGGACGGTGGGTGCGGCGTCGGCTCCGGGCGGGTAGGCCTCCACGGCCTTGCGGAATACGGCGAGTTCGTCGGGCAGGGGCGGGGTGTGCAGCAGGGTGCTCGGCAGCAACGCGTCGGCTCCCAGCACACGTACGGCCGCGAGGGCGAGGTCCTCCGCTTCCGCGTGGGCCCGCTCGGGGGCGGCCGCACGAGTGTGGTCTCCGCTCCGAAGAGCGGAGACCACACTGGAAGCGAGGTCCTGCACCGCGCCCTGCAAGAGGGGCGAAGTGCCAGACTGCTCCATCTTCTACTCCTGTCGGTCCACTAGCCCTTCTTGGGGCGCGGGGTGGGCGGCGACAGGAGCAGGCCGAAACCGCCCTTGAAGAGCGCGAGTGCGGCGCACTCGCGGCTGTCGCGGTAGATGCCGTCGGCTTCCGCCGGGTCGAGTGCGGCCTCGATGTCGGCACTCTGGATGCCCGTCAGGTCCTTGGTGACCTTCTCGGTGGCAGTCATTGCACCATCTCCTTTGCTGAAGTGGATGCTTCCTCTCTAGTGCACCTGATGGGGACAAATCATGCCAACTGACGCAGGAGTTTATTTGCGTCACTTCTTCAACATCTCGCGCATGAGTTACTGGGCTTGTGACAGTTGCCGCTGAAACGTCACCCCTGGTCAGCGCGGGTCACGACCCGCACGGTGTGGACGGAGGAATCGGCCGCGTCCGGGATCAGGACGCCCTGCTCGGCGCCGCTGCGCAGGTAGTCCAGCACCGCGTCGGTGATGACCTCGCCGGGTGTCACCGCGGGGACGCCCGGCGGGTAGGGGCTGATCGTCTCCGCGGCGATGCGGCCCGCGGCCCGTTCGGCGGGCACGTGTTCGACCGGCGCGAAGAACGCCGCGCGGGGCAGCATGGCCTGCTCCAGTTCCAGTGCCGAGGGCTCGGGCAGCCGGACGGGCGGGCGGCGTTCGACGGAGTCCGCGTGCTCGACGAGGGCGCGCAGGGCGTCCAGGAGGATTTCCTCGGTCTCGTCGTCGTCCGCATGGGTGATCGAGGCGCTGATGCGGCAGCTGTCCGAGCCTCCGACGTCCACGTGGCGTTGATCCGCAGCCACTCCGCGGCCTGGATGCCGCTTCGTCCCAGCTTGCGGACGTCGATCACGATCTTGAGCGGGTCGAGGTCGGCGAGGAGGCGCTTGGTGCCGAGCAGGTCTTCGCGCTGCGCGAGGGCCTCGGGCGACACGCGGTCGTACTGGAGGTGGAAGACGGAGCTCTTCTCCACCGCCCCGCCCATCTCGCCCGGGCGGGGAGCGAGCTGTCACCCCCCACGCCCGGCGTGTACCTGGGGTCGTCCGACATCGCAACGTCAGCACACGCGTGCCCGCCATCCACCCGTTCGTCGCGATCACGGGCGACGACGGCTCCGACCACATCCCGGAGTTCGCCGAGGCGGCCGCCTCTCCCCGGGCCCGCGAGGTGCTGATCGCCTCGACATCGGCCCTTGCGTGCACCGCCGCCGACGTCCTGCTGTCGGGGGCGCTGCGCGAGGAGGCGTGGGCGCGGCACCGGGCGGTGTGAGTGGTTCGGGCCCGGCTGGGGAACCCGGCGAGCGCTGTACCCACCGATTCTCTGGAGAGGGCCATGAGTCTGTTGCGTGTGCTCGGCCGCCCCATGCTGGCCTCGATGTTCCTCGCGGGCGGTATGAACTCCGTCCGCGACCCGAAGCAGGTCGCCGACGCCGCCGAGCCTGTCGTCCAACCGGTCACCGAGCGCATCCCGGCCCTGCCGGACCGCACCGAGCAGGTCGTACGGCTCAGCGGTGCCGTACAGGTCGCGGCGGGGCTGATGCTGGCCACGGGGCGCGTGCCGCGCCCGGCCGCGCTGGCCATCGCCGCCACGCTGGTACCGACCACACTGGCGGGACACCGCTTCTGGGAGGCGCAGGACCCCGAGGAGCGGGCACAGCAGCGCATCCACTTCTTCAAGAACATGTCCATGCTCGGCGGCCTGCTGATCGCCGCCGACGACACCGGCGCCCGCCCCTCGGTGGTGTGGCGCGGCACCCACGCCGCCCGGGGCCTGCGGCGCGACGCGGGCCTGGTGCGCCGCTCCGTCCGCGCCACCGCACGGCCGGCCGGCGCGGTCGGGCGGGTCCGGGCGAAGCTCCCCGCCTGAGCCGCCCGCGCGGCACCGGCGGACCGTACGTTAACCCCCCGAGGCCGGGGGGACCCGAGCGCTGGAGGTGAAGGAGATGGGACACGGAGGAAACGTCATCGACGAGCTGGTGACCGACCACCGCGAGGTCGAGGAAATGTTCGGCAGGATCGAGGCACTGCCGTCCGGCCACCAGGACCGCAAGATGTACGCCGACCAGGTCACGATGGAGCTCGTCCGGCACTCGGTGGCCGAGGAGGCCTACCTCTACCCCGCCGTACGCGAGCACGTGGCGGGCGGGGACGCCCTCGCCGATCAGGAACTGAAGGATCACGCCACGGCCGAGCAGATCATGAAGGATCTGGAGGGCTGTGACGCGGGTGACGCCGATTTCGACCGGCTGATGGGCATGCTGATGAGCGAGATCCGCTCGCACATCGCCGACGAGGAGGGCAACCTCTTCCCGCGGCTGCGGCAGGCCTGTCCGATGGACACGCTCAACGAGCTGGGCGACAAGGTGCGCAAGGCCAAGAAGACCGCCCCGACCCGGCCCCACCCGGCGGCCCCCGACAAGCCTCCGGCCAACAAGCTCCTGGCTCCGGGCACCGGCATGGTGGACCGGCTGCGGGACGCGCTGAGCGGCCGGGGCAAGTCCGGGTAAGCCTGGTCACCCCTGCTGAGCGGGGTTCGTCGCCTCAGGCGACGGGCCCCGCTTCCGTGTGCGTGTGTTCAACCGCGCGGTCACCCCGTGTGATCAACCACACTGTGGCCTCAAGGCCCGTGCCGGGCAGGGCGTTTGGAGGACAGGAGTGCGTGGATCAAGGGCAGGTGGAACCGCTTCTCCGGTCCCCTCTGCCACGATGGTCGGCGCCGTACCCGTCGAGGGGATCCACCGAGCAGCGCCGCCGGTGTGACGCGCTCCCTCGTCGCCCTCCTCTGAGTCCTCCGACTCGTCTTCGAGTACCGCACTGTGCCTTCCTTTCCCTCCCCCTCTCCTGCCCTGCCCGCTTCCCGCTCGCCCTGGCGGTCGCTGCGGTACCGCAGCATGCGCTGGTGGTCCGTCGCGAACTTCGTGTCGAACGCCGGTACGTGGATGCAGCTCACGGTGCAGAACCTGCTGGTCCTGCAGATCACCGGGTCCGCCGCCGCGACAGGCCTGTCCATGTCCGTGCAGGCCGCTCCGGCCCTGCTGATCAGCGTGCTCGGTGGGGCCGCCGTCGACCGGTGGCCCCGCAAGCTGACGGCGGCCGTGAGCCAGGCGGTGCTCGGCGCCATCGCGTTCACCACGGCCGTCCTCGTGGCGCTGGACCTCGTCGACATGACCTCGCTGATGGTGCTGGCCGCCCTCACGGGTGTCGTCGCGACCGTCGACAACCCGGCGTGTGCGCTGCTGGGCAACGACCTCGTACCGGCCGAGGACGTGCCCTCGGCCATCGGGGTCGGGGCGCTGGTGCACCAGGCGGGCCGGCTGGTGGGAGCGGCCCTGGCCGGTGTGGCGGTCGGATTTCTCGGCACGTCCGCCGCGTACTTCGGCAACGGGCTGTCGTTCCTGTTCGTGGCCTCGGTCATCCCCTTCCTGCGTCCTGCGCCCGGTGCGGTGCGGCAGGACGCCCCGGCTCCTGAGGACACCGGTCCCGACCTGACCGTCCGGGAGGGGCTGGCCTACTTCGCGCGGCGCCCGCGTCTGGTTGCGCTGGCGGGTGTGACCGGCATCAGCTCCATGTTCGGGCGCAACTACGGGCTCACCCTGGCGGTGCTCGTCACCGGGCCGCTCGCGGGTGGTGCCGGTTCGTTCGGCACGGTGTCGACCGTGCTCGCGGTCGGCGGCATTCTCGGCGCGGTGCTCGGCGCCCGGCTGCGCCGGCCGTCCGTGCGGCTCGTGGGCGCACTGGCGGCAGCGGGGGCGCTGCTGCAGGTGGTGGCGGGGCTGTCACCGTCGCTGGCGGTGCTGATCGCGCTGGTCCTGCCGATGGCCGTGGTGGAGTCCGTCTCCGACACCGCCGGCACGGCCGTCCTGCAGACCGACCCGCCTCCCCACCTGCGGGGTCGGGTGCTGGGCGTGTGGGGCAGCATCGGCACGGTGTGGGGTCTGGGCGGCCCTCCCGCGCTGGGCCTCCTCATGGAACTGGCCGGGCCGCGTGGCGCCCTCGTCACCGGCGGACTGCTCATCGCCGGCGCGATCGGTGCGGGCTCCCTGCTGCGCCGGCGCCGTGCTCCGGCACCGGTCGTCCTTCGCAAGGAGGAGCACGACGCGCCGGGCCAGTCGGCCCTGAGCCCGGCGGCCTGAGCGGGCTCCGCACCCACCGGTCCGACCGGCACCGACCTTTCCGGCCCGACCGGCCTCCATACCCACCGGGCCCACCGGCCGACCCCGACGGCCCGAGCGGGCCTGTACCCGCAGGGGCGACCGGCACCGACCCCGGCGGCCCGAGCGGCCTCCATACCAACCGGGCCCACCGGCCGACCCTGGTACTCCGGGCGGGCCCCGTACCCGCAGGGGCGACCGGCCGACCGGCACCGACCCTTTTTCGGCCCGAGCGGCCTCCATACCCACCGGGGCGACTGGCCCACCCCGGCGCCCCGAGCGAGCGCCGTCGAGGGCAGCTCCCGGGGCGTGGCCGCACAGCTCCGCTGCCCCCGCCTGCGCCCTACGGCCGCAGCACCGCCTCCGCCGCCCGCCGGGCCAGCAGGGTCGTGGAGCGGCCGTCGAGGTAGGGCAGGACCACCGCCTGCCCGCCCCAGGTGCGGAGCACCTTCGCCTCGGGCAGGTCCTGGACGGAGTAGTCGCCGCCCTTGACCCAGACGTCCGGCCGCAACCTGGCCAGTACCGCCTCGGGCGTGTCCTCCTCGAAGACCGCGACGGCGTCGACGCTGCCGAGCGCGGCGAGGACGCGGGCCCGGTCCGCCGCCGGGTTGAGCGGGCGCCCGGGCCCCTTGCGGCGCGCGACGGACGCGTCGGAGTTCAGGCACACGATGAGACAGTCGCCGATGCGCCGGGCGCTCTCCAGCAGCCCGACGTGACCGGCGTGCACCAGGTCGAAGCAACCGCCGGTGGCGACGACGGTGCCGCCGCGGGCCCTGACCCGCTCGGCGAGCCCGAACGCGTCGGTCGCGGGCTCGTCGGCGGCGCCGGGCTCGGGCTCGGTCCGCCACAGACCGGGGTTGCCCGCGCCGCCCGCGGCGACGAACGCGGCCGCCTCCGCGACGGCCCTCTGCAGCGCCTCCTCGGGGAGCAGACCGTCGGCCAGAGCGGCCGCCGCCGTGGCGGCGAAGCAGTCGCCCGCTCCACAGGGGTCCCCGGCGGCGTGCTGGTGCGGCGGCCGCCGCTGCGGCACCTGGGGCGGGTCGTCGCCCACGACCAGG
>NZ_JBEOXI010000325.1:0-7731 GCF_040296465.1 Streptomyces sp. NPDC002130 | reverse complement strand
GCGTTTGCGCAGGTCAGTGGCTCGTTCGCCCAGTGGGCGCATCAAGCGATAGACGCAAAGCCGATGTGATTAGGTCGTCGGTTCGATTCCGACAGGCGGCTCCGGCGAACAGCCCCTGACCTGCGGAAACGCAGGGCAGGGGCGGTTCGGTTCTGGTGGTCGCGCGATGCGCTGGCCTCACGGCTCTGCCCGACACCGACGTCGCTCTCCTCTGCGACGGAACCCTCGCCGGCTGAGCGCTCGCGGCCGGCATCCTGTCCGTGTGCCGATAGGCCTCGCACCGCTCGGCAACGCAGCGTGGCGTTGCGTCGCGACCTGGCGACGGCTCGGCGGGGCGCGATCGTCTCGTGCGTTGGCGGACTACGGGAGCTTGGACGCGAGGACGTCGGCCGCCAGGATCTCGGGTGCTGCGCCGAGGAGGTGCTGGTTGGCCATCAGGGCTGCGACGATGGCGCCGTTGGCGTGGGCGTCGCGAGCGGCCTCGTCGGGGAATGCATCGAAGATCCAGAAGGTGTCGGCGTGGGTCCTGACCGCGAACCAGACAATCGTTCCTACTTCTTCGTTGGCGAGCGCGACAGCGCCGGCGAGCAGATCGGCGAGCGCGTCGTGCTGTCCATCGGCCGCGACGATCTTGGCGACGAAGGCATACGGAAGTGATGCGGGTGTGGACATGAGGGGTTCTCCTAGGTGTCGAGGTTTCTTGGTGAAGCGAGTTAAGCGTATGACGAGCAAGGGCATGTGAGAAGTGGCGTATACGGCAGTATTGCTATTGTTCGCGCCATGCGTATCGGACTGATCGCGATCGACGGCTGCTTCGGTTCGGCTGTCGCGTCGGTCATCGACATCGTGCGGGTGGCCGACGGAGCCCGCGGCGATGTCGACCCGCGGATCGACCCGATCGAACTCGCCATCCTCGGACCGAAACGGAGAGTGACCACGACGGCATCGATGACCCTGTCGGTGGACCACCCGCTGTCGGAGTCCGCAGAGTTCGACGTGGTCGTCGTCCCTGCGCTTGGAACCCTCACGGCCGCCGCTACCAACGACGCCCTCCAGAGCCGAGATGCTCGTTCGGTCATCGCCTCGCTCGGGCGCCTCGACGACGCGACCACCCGGATCGCCGCGGCGTGCACCGGCGTGTTCGCCGTCGCCGAGACCGGACGGATGCATCATCGGCGGGCGACGACCAGCTGGTTCCTGGGGCCGGAGTTCCTGAAGCGCTATCCGACCGTCGCCCTCGATCTCGACACCATGGTCGTGGTCGACGGGAACCTCGTCACCGCCGGCGCCGCGTTCGCCCACATCGACCTCGCGCTCTCACTCGTGCGATCGATCAGCCCCGATCTGGCCCAACATGTCGCCAAGCTCCTCATCATCGACGAGCGTCCGTCGCAGGCGGCCTTCGTCGCCTACGAACATCTCCGGCACGAGGACCCGATCGTCGTCGAGTTCGAACGCTTCGTGCGCGCCCGCCTGGACGAACCGTTCAACGTCGCCTTCGTCGCGCAGTCGCTCGGCACCAGCCGGCGCACCCTCGAACGACGAGTCCGTGCGGCGCTCAACCTCACTCCGCTCGGCTTCGTCCAACGGCTTCGCATCGAACGAGCTCGGCACCTCTCAGCAACCACGGACCTCACCTCCGCCGAGATCGCGCTACGGGTCGGCTACGCGAACGCCGAGACTCTGCGCTCCCTCCTGCGTAGGGAGCGACGCCGTTCCTGACCTATCGCCATGCCTGTAGCCGGTGTCCTAGCGCTCGACTGGAACCACCTCTCAGCACGTCGCGTCGACGCTCCTGCGTCGCCCCTGGACGACCCACTCGACACGCCCGCAGCACAGGCCATGTGACGTGTCCCGGCTTCCCGGACGGTCGGGGTTGGGTGGCTGTGATGTCGCTGCGTTCTCGTCGAGGGGGTCAGCAGACTCGATCAGGGTCGATTGGGATGAGACGCGAAGGCGGTCAGGTCAGGGCGGCCGAAGCCGGCCGGCGGGGTAGCGTCGGTCACGTCGAGGTCTTTCGGATGGATGGCGTAGGAACCTCCATCGTCGGGAGACCTCGACGTCTACCTGCGGACCGACGCGCCCGGCCGACCTACACCCTCATCTGGGAAGAGCCACTATGATCCCATGTTGTCCCTACTTTCCGAGACGGGTCCCTTAATTTTCGCTGTGAGGACCAAATGTTTAGTGATCAGTTGAATGCGTTGTTCGACCACTCGGCGCGGATCGGCTGCCCGATTACGCAAGTGCAGCTGGCGGACGCGCTCAATGCCCGAGGTCACCAAATTTCGCATCCGTATATTTCGCAGTTGCGGCGAGGGAAGCGTTCGAATCCGTCTCCGGAGATCGTGGCGATACTCGCCGACTTCTTTGGTGTCGACAAAGACTATTTCTATCTTCCCGCCGTTAATCCTGATTTTCCGACGGCGTCGGAAGTGATCGAACGTCTCGACCAAGTACCTTTACGGAGACTCCTCGCTCAAGCGGACGGACTTTCTGACAGGTCGATGGGTATTGTCATTGAGATGGCTGAGCGTCTGCGCCACGCAGAGGGCTGCCCTGTGGTTACTGGAAACGGATTCTGGATATTCTGGTCCCACCCGGATGTACCTCCAATCGAAAGCGCAGAGTGCGGCCCATGAAAGAATAAGGTTTCGATTTTTTAAGAATGTTGGTTTTTGTATGTTTCTTATTCTTTGATAAATTCGCGCAATTTGAGGCCGCTATTTGAGGGGATGGCATCAAAGGGTGATTGGCATGATCGAAGACGCCGTTACAGTGATTTGTACACTATGTCCCAGCTCCGGTCCATCAGATCGGTGATGTAGGGCAAGTTGCACTATGCGACCAGCGTCTACCTTCCGCGGTTCTGACGAGTTACGTGTACCGAGTAATCCGCCCAACCCATCGATGGTTGGTTTCCATAGATTTGCCCAAGTGCGCGGCAACCCGGTCACGTAAGATATATGCAACGCGACAGGCCCATCTTGAATGGGTTTCAGTCCGGAGATTGCGTCCGGGATTTCGTTTTTGAATTGTTCTTTTGTATACGACCTGCGAGTTATCAGTGTTGCCGTTTGGCCGATGTTGGATGATTGCGCAGGGATGGCTGAGTCAATTGAAATCGTGGATATTTTTGAATTCCTTTTTGTGCACCATACGCTTGCAAGCTGATTCCCGGAAATTTGCTTTACTCTTTCTGCGAGTAGGAATGCGTATTGATCCAGGTCGGGTTTCTGAAGCAGCGGCGTATTCAAAGGGATCCCTACATTTAGGGAAAGGGCTGTGGAGCTGGATAGTGCTGTGAGATCAGGTAACAGTAGCTTCTCGCTGTCATTCAGGAATCTATCGGTTCGAGACTGGATAGATGGATTGATCTTTTCGGGCTGTGGGAGCACTGTCGGTACTTGTAGGCGGTTCGTCTTTCCGGATGGACAAGCGAAGCTAGGTGCTGGGAGGTGCATAGTGAAAGGGTAGAGGGCCAGGCAACGGACTGTTTGGGAGGTTTGGATCCAGCAGCGTTCGAACGGTTACTGGACATGTGCGTAGGCACGAGCCCAGTTTGGTCGAAAACCGATCGGTATTCGACGCTTCTGTGAAGCATGTATATCCCCAGTTTGTAGATAGCAGTTGTAGGTGACGTTCTTTTCGCGGTGCTAAATGTCCCGGGATGAGAGCGCGAACGTGGATGTTCCGGCAGGAACTGGACGCTCTTAGACGCCATCCGACAGGCGAAGTGGCGGCCGCTATGGGGCCACAGCGGGCGCCGGGGCATCAATCGCAAGCTTCACGCCGATTGCGCCCAGGAGTGTGCCCGTGACCCACTTCTGCCACCGCATCCAGGCCGGCTTGCGTTGTAGAAACGTGGCGACTGATCCGGCGGCGATGATGATCGCGCCGTTCACGGCAACGCCGACGAGGATCTGGATCGCGCCGAGCTGGAATCCTTGGGCCACGATGCTGCCTGCGGTGGGGTCGATGAACTGCGGGATGAGCGCCAGGTAGAGGATCGCGACCTTCGGATTGAGGAGGTTCGTCAGTAGGCCCATGCGGAAGAGCTTGCCGAACGAGTCACGCGGAAGATCGTTGGTCTCGAACAGCGACTTCCCGCCCGGGCGAAGTGTCTTGTAGGCGAGCCAGAGAAGGTAGACGGCCCCCGCGACCTTCAGTGCGATGAACAGCCACGGCACGACGAGGAACACTGCCGCCAATCCCAGGTTGGCCATCACCATGTACACCACGAAGCCAACGGCCGTGCCGGACGTCGACATCATTCCGGCACGCCATCCCTGGCTGATGCTGCGAGAGACCAGGTACATCATGTTCGGCCCGGGGGTGAGAGCGAGGCCGAGCTCGATGAGAGCGATGCCGACGGCGGCGGACAACGAGATCATGCACGCTTCTTTCTTGTGGTGGGTTGCGAGGAGGCTTCCCCTCGATGCCGAGCTGCACTCAGTCTTCCACTCCGTGAACTCAGCCAATCGAATCGGACGGGGTGGCCTCTGTCTATGTAAGGGCCCGGACGTCATGGTCTCAGCTGCGCTTAGCGCCCGATGAGGAGAGCCCCCTGGGCGGCGTCAACGGCCTCCGGGGTGAGGTGGGTGCGCTTGTTGATGTCAAGGATGCGATTCACCTGGGTGACGAGCCGGTCGGCGAGGCGAAAGTTCCCGTTGGTCGCGCGGACGATCGCGGCTAGAGCTGCCGTGTGCGCGAGACCTGCGTCGTCAGGGTCGGGGTCCGGGAGGCGCTGCGCGACGACGGCCGTGAGTTCGTCGCTGCGGAGGGGCCGGTATTCGTGGGCGAAGCCGATGCGGCTGTAGAGCTGGGGGTAGCGGGCGAGGCGTTTCTCGATGCCGGGCATGCCGATGAGGATGACGCCCATTCGGTGGCGGTCATAGAAGTCGCGGACTTGTTCGAGGCCTGCGGTCTTGAGCCGGTCGGCTTCGTCGATGATGAGCAGCTCGGTGTTCCCGCTGTGCTGGGATTCGGCGTGAACGTAGGGGTCGACGTGGCCGTGCTGAGCGTAGTCGATGGCCCAGGAGATGTGCTGGCAGGCCCGGGGCAGGCCTTGATCGATCTGCTTGATGGTCGCGGCGACGGTAGGGGTGAAAAACGCGGTTCTGCTTCGTTGAACCGCTTCGGGCACGGGCGGCAGGGCACCGGTGCTGCGCGAGAGCGGGTGCCACTGCTCCCACTCGTCGGTGCCAGCGTAGTGGCGAGCAGAGAGCGTCTTGCCGATCCCGGGTGGCCCGTAGCAAAGCCCGATGTAACGGTGGGAGCGGACGGTGTCTGCGAACTCCTGGAACCGGCGATGCTCCCGCGTGGTCACGAACGCCGCCCGCGTGTCTGCGTGCGGTGGCGCTGCCTCCTTGAATTCGTCGAAGTACCCGCTGAGGAACCGGCGCCCGTCGTCGCCTGGTTCGAAGAGCACGGAGCGAGGTTTGCCGTCGTCTGGCTCAGCCATTGGCATAGGTCCTCAATCCGTGTCGGGCCGGGGGCGGCGTTGCGCGGTCGGGTGCGCTCTCCGGTACCGGCGGTATCTCGGGGCGGTGGCGGGTGTCTTCAGGTAGTGAGCGAGCGTGAGTGGTGAGCTCGCGGAGCTGCTGTTTCAGGGCGCGGCGTTGCGTGTTGCGCGCCGCCTGCAGGTCGGTGAAGGACACGGTCTCGGAGGAGCGTTCGGGGGCGATCGCGCGACACAAGAACGTGTTGTCGTGGAACACTCGCACTTCGCCCAGGTCGCGGGGGTCGTACCGCACCGTGACGTCTTCGCCGACGTATGCGGCGAGGACCGGTGAGATGTATCGGGTCGATGCGAAGCGGATGCCGTCGCGTTGCACACGTCGCGTTGCCGCGGCAGTCAGCAGGAGCGAATCGATGTCTTCCGGGTGGGCGGGCATTCGAGGGATGAAGCTGTCGCTGCGCCAGCGATTATGCGGGGCTGCGCCGGTCGCTGAATGTGGTCGTTCGTTGTACTCGTTGACGATGAATCGCTCGAGCACGTCATCGAGTTGATGCAAGGTCAGCGTGGGGTCGCTGACGGGTGCACCGCCGGTGCCGTGCGGGATGAAGCCGGGCAGGTGCGGCAGCAGCTCGGTCGTGATGGTGCGGTAGAACCGTTCGATCTTGCCGCGCCCCTGCGGAACGCCGACCCGGGAGTGAATCAGGCGCACGTGTAGGTCGAGGCAGACGTGTTCGATCCTGGTCGAGGTGAAATCGGACCCGTGATCGCTGTAGAGGACGTCCGGGAGCCCGGATACCACCCACTTCGGGTTTCGTTTCCGAGCGACCGCTTGATGGATCGCCAGTGCGGAATGCTCGGCCGTGGGTGCTGAGACGCCGAGCGCGTAGCCGGCGATCGCTCGCGAGTAGTCGTCGAGCACGATTGTGAGCCAGGGTCGGACGGGTTGCTGCCGGTCGTTGAGGATCATCACGTCGAGCAGGGTGTGGTCCATCTGCCACTGCTCATTCGGCGCGGAGGTCGTGCGGCGGTAGACCAGCTCGAACTTGTCGCGGTACGCCGCGTCCCCGCCGTCCGCGAGGGCCGTCAGGCCCGGGTCGAGCGCGTGCACGATCTCGCGGACCGTGGTGTATCCCGGGGTCGGCAATCCGCGGTCCCGGGCGATGTCACCGATGCGACGGTGGATATACGCGATCGTCGGCGCGGGCCGGCGCACAGCAAGTGCCTCGATTGCGGTGACAAGTTCGGCGGCAGTGCGAGTCGATCCCTTATCGCTGCGAGTTGCTCTCGCGAGCCGTCCCGTCTCCATCCGAGCTGCCCACCGTTGCAAGGTCCGCACCGCAACGCCGGATTGCTCCGCAAGACGCGTCCACGGCACACCGTCCTGGTGTTGGCGCACAAGCTCGGCCTTCTGCCGGTCGCTGAGGTGCGCCATGATCCCTCGTCAGGCCCGCTCGACGTGCTCGGCCAAGTGCCGATAGATAGTGGGCCGGGACACCCCGAACGTGTCGGCAATCTCCTGCACGGTGTGGCCTCCTTCGTCATACATCGCCCGGGCCTGCCGGATCTTCGTCGGCGTCATCTTGAACTTCGGGCCACCCTTGCGCCCGCGGGCACGGGCGGCCGCAAGGCCGTCGTGAGTGCGTTCCACGATGAGATCGTGCTCGAACTCCGCGATCGCCGCGAGCATGTGGAAGAACAAACGGCCACCCGGAGTGGTGGTGTCGATGCCCTGCGACAGGGCCTTCAACCCGACCCCACGCTGCTGGAGCGGATCGGTGTCGTCGCCGACGCCCAAAGTCTTACGGAAGAAGTACTGCATCTGGCGGTTGAACGGGGCCGGGTCGATTCCGTGCCGTGTGAACACCTGATTCATGACCTCGTCATGCGCCTCTGCGTGCAGCAATTCTTGACCCATGAAACCGAGCATGTCCTCGCGGAGCTTCTCGTCGTGCACGTCCGGGAGAGCCTGCTCGAAGGCCTGGATCATCATCCGCTCGCCCTCGGGGATGACGAGGTTCATCGAACCGAGGAGGTATGAGGCGATCGGCTCATTCGGCAACCACACCAAAGGCGCTTTCTCCCAGTCGAAGTCGACTCGCCGTGGACGGATCGCAACCCGGCCGGGCGGCGCGATCGGACGCTGTGTCAGTCCCCTCAAAATCCCCATGGCCACTCCTCGCTCATTTATAAGTACGCGACAGTACTTATAAATGAGCATGGCGATCTACCCGAGGCTTGTCAACACCGGACTACGAACCGTCGGACGAGAG
>NZ_JBEOXI010000324.1:0-7758 GCF_040296465.1 Streptomyces sp. NPDC002130 | reverse complement strand
GGCGGCGGTCTTCTCGCCGTTGGTGACCGCGTCCCAGAGCTCGGGGGTGTCCTTCTGCGGTGTCTGCACCGCGTCCGCGTTCACGGACCGCCGCGGCCGCCGCCTGCCTCGTGCTCGGACTGGGGCTCATCTCGGGAGCGGTCACCGGCAGCTGGCTCGTCGGGGGCTCCGGCGACGAGGGCTCACCCAGCACCTTCGCCGCGGCCCGGAACCTCTGGCACAGCGTCCCGGTCGACCAGCTGTTCCCGCCCACCGTGCAGGGCCGGGGCGCCGGCCCCGGCGGAGCGGACCGCACCTGGACCCGTATCGCCGTCGCCCCGGACAGCGGCTGCAAGGACGCCTTCGACCCGCTGCTGCGCAAGGCCCTCGCCCCCGTCGGCTGCGAGCGCCTCCTGCGCGCCACCTACACCGACGCCACCGAGAGCTACGTGACCACCGTCGGCCTGCTCTTCACCACGGCCGACGCCCCCGGCATGACCGCCCTCGCGAACCGTTTCCGCAAGGAACGCCTGGACCGCCGCAGCGACCTGATGCCCCTGCCGTACGCCGCGCAGGGCACGCCCGCCGCAGGCTTCGGCGCCCGGCAGCGTGCCTCCTGGACCGTCTCCGTGCTCACCGAGGCCCCGGTCGTCGTCTACGCCGTCTCCGGCTGGGCCGACGGCCGTACCGTCGACGACCCGCAGCCCGCAGGGGACGCCATGGAGGCCGACGCCACCACCGCCGCCGCCCAGGCCGGCCTCGGCAACGAGGCACAGGGCCTCGCCGACCGGGTCGAACGCGACCTCCGCAGAGACGTCCGCTCGGCCTCGGAGCAGCCGTCGTGACCGCCGCGCACGCCCCGGCCGGGAAACACCCGCGCAGGCCGTCCCGGAGGGCCGCCGCCCTCGGCGCCCTGCTCACCGTCGGTCTCGTCCTCCTCCCCGCCGCCACCGCCCACGCCGACGGCATCCGCGCCCAGCAGTGGGCCCTGGAGGCCATGCACACCGAAGAGGCCTGGCAGACCACGAAGGGCCGGGGCATCACCGTTGCCGTCCTGGACACCGGCGTCGAGGCCGACCACCCCGACCTGGCCGGCAACGTCCTGCCCGGCAAGGACCTGGTCCGCTTCGGCGCCGAGCCCGGCGACCGCGCCTGGGCCCGGCACGGCACCGCCATGGCCGGGATCATCGCCGGCCACGGACACGGCCCGGGCGGCGCCGACGGCGTCATCGGCATCGCCCCCGAGGCGAAGATCCTCCCCGTCCGCGTGATCCTGGAGGACGGCGACCCCTCCCGGGCCAAGGCCCGCAGCACCCGCGGCAACGCCCTCGCCGAGGGCATCCGCTGGGCCGCCGACCACGGCGCCGACGTCATCAACCTCTCCCTCGGCGACGACTCCGCCTCCGCGCACCCCGAACCCGCCGAGGACCAGGCCATCCAGTACGCCCTGGGCAAAGGCGTGGTCGTAGTCGCCTCCGCGGGCAACGGCGGCGAGAAGGGCGACCACATCTCCTACCCGGCGGCCTACCCGGGCGTCATCGCCGCCACCGCCGTCGACCGAGCGGGAACCCGCGCTCCGTTCTCCACCCGCCGCTGGTACGCCACCGTCAGCGCCCCGGGCGTCGACGTCGTCATCGCCGACCCCGACCACAAGTACTACGAGGGCTGGGGCACCAGCGCCGCCGCCGCCTTCGTCTCCGGCGCCGCCGCCCTGGTCAAGGCGGCCCACCCCGGCCTGGCCCCGGCCCAGATCAAGTCGCTCCTGGAGGACACCGCCCGCAACGCCCCCACCGGCGGCCGGGACGACTCCCGGGGCTACGGCTTCATCGACCCGGCGGCCGCCATCGAGGCGGCAGGCCGGCTCAGGCCCGAGGACCTGCAGTCCGCGTCCCACGGGGCGAAGTATTTCGGCAGCGGACCGGACGACGACGCCTCCGGCGACGGCACCGCCGCCTGGGCCGCACCCCTCGCGGGCGGAGCCGGCGGCGTCCTGCTGGTCGCGGCGGTCGTCCTGTGGCGCGGCAGCCGCGGGAGCCGCGAGGACTTCTGAACCGCTGCCGGGAGCGCACCGCCCGGCGGATAGGGTCGACGCGTGGCGAACAAGAACATCCCGGACTCCGGTTTCTCCGACGACGACGGCTCCGCCGACCCCCGGCTGAGCGCGGCACTCGCCGCCTGGGCCGAGGACCGGAGCGCGGTGGGTCCGGTCCTCGCCGCCCTCAAGGGCGCCCGGCTGCTCGTCCCCGTCGTGGCGGTCCTCGGCGAGGTCGAGGAGGACGAGAACGGGCTGCGCCGCGAGAAGACCAGCGACATGGCCGTCCCCACCCTCAAGGCCGGCAACCGCACCGCCCTGCCCGCCTTCACCTCCACGGACTCCCTCGCCCGCTGGGACCCGCAGGCCCGCCCCGTCGCCGTGCCGCTGCACCAGGCCCTGCAGGCCGCCGCGCACGAGAAGGCGGACACGATCGTGCTCGACATGGCCGGACCGGTGCCCTTCGAGCTGACCGGACCCGCCCTGCTGGCCCTCGCCGAGGGCCGTGCGAGCACCGATCCGCTCGCCGACCCGGCCGTCGTCGGGGCCGTACGGGACGCCGTCGCCGCCGAGCCCGCCGTGGTGCGCGCCCACCTCGGCCCCGGGCAGGCCGACGGCACCCTCGCCCTGGTCCTCGACCCGTCCGCGGTCCCGGCCGAAGCCGCCCGGGCGGTCGCCCAGCGGCTCGCGGCCGACGAAACACTGAGGGCCCGCCTGGTGCGCGGTCTCGACCTGGCACTGCTGCCGGCCGAGGCGGCGCCACCTGGCGAGCCCCTCTTCGTACGCTGAGGTCCCGGCTAGCCGTAGACCGGGCCGGTGTACTTCTCGCCCGGCCCCTGGCCCGGCTCGTCCGGGACGAGCGAGGCCTCGCGGAACGCCAGCTGCAGCGACTTCAGGCCGTCCCGCAGGGGAGCCGCGTGGAAGGAGCTGATCTCGGTCGCCGTCGCGTCCAGCAGACCGGCCAGGGCGTGCACCAGCTTGCGGGCCTCGTCCAGGTCCTTGTGCTTCTCGCCCTCCTCGGTCAGACCGAGCTTCACGGCGGCGGCGCTCATCAGGTTGACGGCGACCGTCACGATCACCTCGACCGCCGGGACCTCGGCGATGTCTCGGGCCATGGCGTCGAAGTCGGGGGACTCAGGAGGGGTCTCACTCATGCCCCACACGATAGGCGCAGCGGGCGGGCGAACCCCACGTGACCCCGGCTCGCCCCAATTGGCCGTTCCTGGCCGTTGCTGGTAACCTCATGTAACGACCGGTCGGACACGTGTGCCCCACAGCCCGCGAGCCCGGCCCACAAGTGGAGGCTTTCGAACTCCCACCCGATCTGCCCTCCGGGCGGCGGGTCACCGGTCAGGCGGTCCCGTCCCAGCGGCGGCGATCCGTCCGAAAGCGCGCCCCGCGGCTTCCCCGCGGCGGTGCTCCGGTAGTTCGAGGAGCCCCGCCTGGGATCGTCCGGGGCATTTTTGTTGCACCGGCGCGGTTAGGTCTATCGATAAAAGACGTTACGCGGCCGTCCGCCAGACCGTCGCGTGGTGCTACCGAGGAGGATCCATCAGCGCCGAGCCCCGCATCAACGACCGGATTCGCGTTCCAGAGGTGCGACTTGTCGGTCCCAGTGGCGAGCAGGTGGGCATCGTCCCCCTGGCCAAGGCACTGGAGCTTGCGCAGGAGTACGACCTGGACCTGGTCGAGGTGGCGGCTACCGCCCGTCCGCCTGTGTGCAAGCTCATGGACTACGGGAAGTTCAAGTACGAGTCGGCCATGAAGGCCCGTGAGGCGCGTAAGAACCAGGCGCACACGGTCATCAAGGAGATGAAGCTCCGGCCGAAGATCGACCCGCACGACTATGACACCAAGAAGGGTCACGTCGTCCGGTTCCTCAAGCAGGGCGACAAGGTCAAGATCACGATCATGTTCCGTGGTCGCGAGCAGTCCCGGCCCGAGCTGGGCTACCGGCTGCTGCAGCGTCTCGCGGAGGACGTGGCCGACCTCGGGTTCGTGGAGTCGAATCCGAAGCAGGACGGCCGCAACATGATCATGGTCCTCGGTCCGCACAAGAAGAAGACCGAGGCGATGGCCGAGGCTCGCCAGGCGCAGGAAGCCCGCAAGGCGGACGCGAAGGCCAACCCCGGCAAGTCGCAGAACGCCGCGGAGAACGAGGCGCCGGCTGAGGAGCCCGCCGAGGAACCCGCCGAGGCGTGACTCCCCGGGACGCCAGTCCCAGGAAGCAACCGATACAAGACGACGCTCCACCGTGCCCGGTTTCGCGACCGGGCACCGGAGCGCCACCGACGAGGAGAGAACGGCGCTATGCCGAAGAACAAGTCGCACAGCGGTGCCAGCAAGCGCTTCAAGATCACCGGCTCCGGCAAGGTGCTGCGCGAGCGCGCCGGCAAGCGCCACCTGCTCGAGCACAAGTCGTCCCGTGTGACGCGTCGCCTCACCGGCAACGCCGAGATGGCCCCGGGCGACGCCGCGAAGATCAAGAAGCTTCTCGGCAAGTGACGTCCGGGCGCGTGAGCGCCGGACGCACGTCAGACCGGGACCCAATCGATTTCGGGTCGTGTGAGCACCCCCACGGCCCCGCTACAAGGAGTTAACAAGTGGCACGCGTCAAGCGGGCAGTCAACGCCCACAAGAAGCGTCGGGCGATCCTCGAGCAGGCCTCCGGCTACCGCGGTCAGCGTTCGCGCCTGTACCGCAAGGCCAAGGAGCAGGTCACCCACTCGCTGGTCTACAACTACAACGATCGCAAGAAGCGCAAGGGCGACTTCCGTCAGCTGTGGATCCAGCGCATCAACGCCGCTGCCCGCGCCAACGGCATGACCTACAACCGCTTCATCCAGGGTCTGAAGGCCGCGAACGTCGAGGTCGACCGCAAGATCCTGGCCGAGCTGGCCGTCAACGACGCCGGTGCGTTCGCCGCCCTCGTCGAGGTCGCCCAGAAGGCGCTGCCGAGCGACGTGAACGCGCCGAAGGCTGCGTGACGCCGGCTCCGAGCCGATGTGACTGAAGGACCCGCAGGCCGGACGGTCTGCGGGTCCTGCTGTGCAGCTACCGAGAAAGCGAACCGGATGCCTTCCGCCACCCCCGAGCTCATCTCCCCCCGATCTCCCCGCGTCCTGGCCGCGCGGCGGCTGGCCAAGCGGAACTTCCGGGGGAAGGACCGGCTGTTCCTCGCGGAGGGACCGCAGGCCGTGCGGGAGGCCGCCGGGCACCGGGCCGGGGACGCGGCGACGCTTGTGGAGCTGTTCGCCACGCTGGAGGCCGCCGAACGCTACGCCGACATCGTCGGGGCGGCCCGGGACGCCGGAGCCCGCGTGCACCTCGCCGCCGAGCAGGTCATCGCCGACATCTCCACCACCGTCACCCCGCAGGGGCTCGTCGGTGTCTGCCGGTTCCTGGACACGCCCTTCGAGGAGGTCCTCGCGGCCCGGCCACGGCTCGTCGCCCTCCTCGCCAACGTCCGTGACCCCGGCAACGCCGGGACCGTGCTGCGCTGCGCCGACGCCGCCGGGGCCGAGGCCGTCGTCCTGACCGACGCCTCCGTCGACGTGTACAACCCCAAGGCCGTCCGCGCCTCCGTCGGTTCCCTGTTCCACCTGCCGGTCGCCGTCGGCGTACCCGTGGAGCAGGCCGTCGACGCGCTGCGGGACGCAGGTGTCCGGGTCCTGGCCGCCGACGGGGCGGGCGACCGCGACCTCGACGAGGAGCTCGACAAGGGCACCATGGGCGGGCCCACCGCCTGGGTCTTCGGCAACGAGGCGTGGGGCCTGCCGGAGGAGACCCGCGCCCTCACGGACGCCGTCGTGCGCGTCCCGATCCACGGGAAGGCCGAGAGCCTGAACCTCGCCACCGCCGCCGCCGTATGTCTCTATGCGTCGGCGCGTGCACAGCGCGCCTCCGGAGGGTGCCGCTCCGTCACCGGGAACTAGTAGGGTGACCAGCTCAGGGACCCCTCTGCGAGCCTTGGAGGTGGGGTACGGGGATGACCGTCGGCACGAGCAGCGCACCGGGAGCCCAGGACGCCGGGAGCCCGCCCGCCGCGTCCCGGCCAACCGGTGACCACGCCGGCCTCGGCATCGATCCCGACCAGCTGCCCGACGGGCTCGTCGTCGCCGACGAGCAGGGCCGTGTCATCTGCTTCAACGCGGCCGCCGAGCGCATCACCGCCGTCCGCGCCCGGGACGCCCTCGGGGAGCGCCTGGAGAAGGCCCTGCCGTTAGAGGACCTGGAGGGCCGGCGCTGGTGGCAGCTGACCGATCCGTACGGCGGCCTCGCCATCCGTGTCGGACAGCCCGAGCGCAACCTGCTCCTGCCCGGCGGCCGCGAGGTGCTGGTCTCCGCCCGCTACGTCCGCACCCGGCCCACCGGACCCGTCCGGCGCCTGGTCGTCACCCTGCGCGACACCGAGGCCCGCCGTCGCACCGAGCGCAGCCACGCCGAGCTGATCGCCACCGTCGCCCACGAACTGCGCTCCCCGCTCACCTCGGTCAAGGGCTTCACCGCCACGCTGCTCGCCAAGTGGGAACGCTTCACCGACGACCAGAAGCGCCTGATGCTGGAGACCGTCGACGCCGACGCCGACCGGGTAACCCGGCTCATCGCCGAGCTGCTCGACATCTCCCGGATCGACTCCGGCCGCCTGGAGGTGCGCCGCCAGCCCGTCGACATCGGCGCCGCCGTCGGACGGCACATCCAGGCCTACGTCGCCGCCGGACAGCCCGCCGACCGGTTCCTGCTGCGCGTCCAGCAGCCGCTGCCCGACCTGTGGGCCGACCCCGACAAGATCGACCAGGTGCTCAGCAACCTGCTGGAAAATGCCGTGCGGCACGGCGAGGGAACTGTCACGATCGACGTCACGGCCACGGCGTCCCCCCGCGAGGACGAGGACACCGGCACGTCGGTCACGGTGAGCGACGAGGGGCCCGGCATCCCGGAGGAGTCCATGAACCGCGTCTTCACCCGCTTCTGGCGGGGCAGCAAGCGCGGCGGGACGGGCCTCGGGCTCTACATCGTCAAGGGCATCGTCGAAGCCCACGGCGGCAGCATCACGGTCGGCCGCGCCCCCGGCGCCGGCGCCGAGTTCCGATTTACGTTGCCCGTGAGCGCTCCGGCCTATCTCGCCTGAGCCCCGCGGGCGCATTCGCGTACCTCCACCCCGTTAGACTCGGCCATTGGCACCTTTGTGTCCCTTCAGACAGCCGTCCGAGTCGGTGACGGGGACCCTTCAGCCAGCCAATCGGAAGCACGGGAAGAGATGTCGGCACCGAATAAGTCGTACGACCCGGTCGAGGTCGAGACGTTGAAACCGGAAGAGATCGAGCGCATGCGGGACGAGGCGCTCGCCGCCTTCGCCGCCGCGGACTCCCTCGACGCACTCCACGAGGCGAAGGTCGCCCAGACCGGCCCCGCCTCCCCGCTGGCCCTCGCCAACCGCGAGATCGGCGCCCTGCCCCCGCACGCCAAGGCCGAGGCCGGCAAGCGCGTCGGCCAGGCCCGCGGCGCCGTGAACAAGGCCCTCGCCGCCCGCCAGGTGGAACTCGAGGCCGAGCGGGACGCGCGCGTGCTCGTCGAGGAGGCGGTGGACGTCACGCTGCCGTACGACCGCGTACCGTCCGGCGCCCGGCACCCGCTCACCACCATGATGGAGCGGGTCGCGGACGTCTTCGTGGCCATGGGCTACGAGGTCGCCGAAGGACCGGAGGCCGAGGCGGAGTGGTTCAACTTCGACGCCCTGAACTTCC
>NZ_JBEOXI010000323.1:0-7782 GCF_040296465.1 Streptomyces sp. NPDC002130 | reverse complement strand
CTGGTCCTCAGCCAGTACGTGCAGCGCCGGTACGCCGCCGAGCTGCTGGATTCCGGCGACGGCACGGGCGTCGGCTATCTGCTCAAGGACCGCGTCGGCCAGGTCGAGGAGTTCGTCGAGGCGCTCGGCGAGGTCGCGGACGGCGGCACGGTCGTCGACCCCGAGGTCGTACGGCAGTTGCTGCGCCGCCGCCGAGATCCGCTGGAGCGGCTCACGCCGCGCGAGCGGGAGGTGCTGGCGCTGATCGCCGAGGGCCGGTCCAACGGCGCGATCGCCCGCGAACTGGTCGTCTCCGAGGCGGCCGTGGGCAAGCACGTCTCCGGCATCCTCACCAAGCTGGACCTGCCGCCGGCCGACGCCACCCACCGCCGGGTGCTGGCCGTGCTGGCGTATTTGCGGGCCTGATCGCAGGGCCGGCAGCGGTCCCAAGGCCCTTGGCTCGTCGACACGTTGTATAAAAACCAGCGAGTTGGTTTCATTGCGTCGCCATCAGAGCCCTGCAGGGGAGCCACGGGTGACCAAACAGGACCGGGCCGTCCGGACCCGTCTCGCGCTGATCCGGTCTGCTGCCGAGCAGTTCGAGGACCGGGGGTATGTCCGGGCCGGCCTGGTGCAGATCAGCGCGGGGGCCGGCGTCAGCTCCGGTGCGCTGCACTTCCACTTCGCCAACAAGGCCGCCGTGGCCGAGGCCGTCGAGCACGCGGCCGCCGATTCCCTGCGCGAGGCCGCGGAGCGCGGCCGGGACGGCGACGGCCCCGCCCTGCAACGCCTCGTGGACCTCACCCACCACGTCGCCCGGGTGCTGTGTGCCGACGTGGTGGTGCGGGCCGGGCTGCGGCTGAACGCCGAGGGGGGCGCCGGGCGGGCGCGGGACCTGCGCCGGGAATGGCGGGAGTTGGTGCACGGGCTGCTGGCCGAGGCGGAGCGCCGGGGCGAACTCGCCGTCGGTGTCACGCCGCAGCGCACCGGCGCCGTCGTCCTCGCGGCGACGACCGGCATCGAGGTGCTGGCCCGGGAGGACCAGGGCCGGCTCGCCCGTCCCTCCCTGACCGACCTGTGGCAGCTGCTGCTGCCGTGTGTGGCGGCACCGGGTCTGGTGGAGGTGCTGGATCCGGCGGGGAGCGGTTCGCCGGACGGCGGTTCGGAGGGGAACGGACCGGCGGGGAGTGGGGCGCCGGCCGATCCGGGCCTTCAGACGGAAGCGTGCCGGGTGGGGCTGGCGCTGCGGTAGTGGCGTGCCCTGGCCGACCGTGGGTGAAGCCATGACCAAAACAAACCGGATGCCAAGTTTTTCCGGTCCGCTGATCGCACGATGGTCTCCCAGCCCTTGGACCGAGGAGCGATGAGTCATGGCAGAACAGCAGGCCTGCCCCTTCCTGTCGATCGACCCGTCCGGTCAGGACCTCTACGGCGAGATATCCCGGATCCGTGCCCGCGGTCCGGCCGTGGAGGTCGAACTCCCCGGCGGCGTACGGGCGTGGTGGATCACCGGCCTTGAGCTGAACAAGCGGCTCCTGGCCGGGCCCGAGACGAGCAAGGACGCCTACCAGCACTGGCCGGCCTGGATCAACGGGGACATCTCCCGCACCTGGCCGCTCGCCATCTGGGTCTCGGTGCGCAACATGGTCACCGCCTACGGCTCCGACCACAGCCGGCTGCGCAAGCCGATGGCCGCCGCGTTCACCAAGCGCCGCGTCGACGCGCTCATGCCGCGCGTGCAGGAGATCGTCGACGGGGCGCTGGACGCACTGGAACGCGTCCCGGAGGGCGAGGTCGTCGACCTGCGGGCCGCGTTCGCGGCGCCGATCCCGCACGAGGTGGTGTGCGAGCTCTTCGGCGTGCCGCCCGGCGGGGACGGCCCGCGCGCGGACCTCTACCGGATCATCAACCGCTTCTTCGACACCGCCATCTCCCTGGAGGACGCCCAGGCCAACGCCGTCGACCTCTACGGCACGCTGACCGCGTTCCTGCAGCACAAACGCGAGCACCCGGCCGACGACCTGACGACGGCGCTCATCGCCGCGCGCGACGAAGGCAGCCTCAGCGAACAGGAGTTGATGGACAACCTGATCCTGCTGCTCACCGCGGGTTTCGAGACGACCGTCAACCTCATCGACAACACGGTGCACAGTCTGCTCGCCCACCCCGGCCAGCTCGGCCTCGTCCGCTCCGGGCGGGCGACCTGGGAGGACGCCCTGGAGGAGTCGCTGCGCTTCGAGGCGCCGGGTGCCATGTCGGGTCTGCGCTACGCCGTGCGGGACATCGAGATCGAGCCGGGCCTGACCATCCCCGAGGGCGACCCGCTCGTGGTCTCCTTCGCCGGTGCCGGGCGCGACCCCGAGCGGCACGGGCCCGGGGCCGACCGGTTCGACATCACCCGCGGCACCAGCCGCGACCACGTGTCCTTCGGCCACGGCGTGCACCACTGTCTGGGCAGGCCCCTGGCCATGGCCGAGGCGACCGTGGCCCTGCGGTCGCTGTTCGCGCGCTTCCCGCGGCTGGCCCTGGCCGATCCGTCGCATCCGCCGAAGCGGCTGCGGTCCATCATCTCCACCGGCCACGAGGAGCTGCCGGTGCTGTTGCACGGCCGGGGCCCCGACCCGCGCCCGGAGGAGGCGGAGGCGGGGTGATCAGGAGACCTTCCGGCCCTGGAGGAACGCGCGGTACCAGGGCGCCGCGCGGGTGAACCCGGCCGCGAACCCCTCGCCGGGCGAGCAGTCGAAAGCCTTCCAGAACGTGTCGTCCACGAACCAGTGGTCGACCGTGAGCATGCCGAGGTGGTGAAGGGCGGGCGGTGACCCGGCGGCCCGGTCGAGGGCGGTGGCGACGTCCACGGCCGCACCGCCGCCGGGCTCCCCCAGTTCCCGGGACACGGCCGCCAGCAGGTCCGCGACCGCCACCGGCTCGGGGTGGTTCACGTGGTGCACGCCGCCGCCGGGCGCCGGGGAGAGCGCGGCGGCCACCACCGCGCGGCCCAGGGTGTCGACGTCGATCATCGACTGGAGCGCCGCGCAGCCGGTCAGGGTGGCCGACAGTTCGTTCATCAGCCACACCAGGCCGGGGATCACCCAGCGGTCGCCCTCGCCGTACACGAGGTGGGGGCGCAGTACCAGGCCGCCCGCGTCGAGGACGTGCCGTTCGGCGGCGGCCCGGGTGCGGCTGGTGGGTGAGGCGGGCGCGATCGGGACCTCCCCGGGGCGTACACCGCGGAAGGGGCCCCGGCCGTGCACGGCGGCCGTACTGACGTACACGATCCTGCGCACTCCGGCGCGTACGGCCTCCTCGACCAGGGCCCGGGTGCCGTGGTCGTTGACCGCCTCGACGGTCTCGGCGTCGCCGCCGACGCGCGTGGCGCAGTGCACCAGGACGTCGGTGTCGGCGCAGACGCCGCGCAGCGAGGGCGGGGCGCACAGGTCGCCGTGCACGTACTCGGGCCCCTGCGGTGCGTGCCGGGACAGCAGGCGTACCTGGAGGTCCGGTCGCCGCTGCGCCGTGGCCGCGACCCGGCCGCCGACGAAGCCGCTCGCGCCCGTGATCAGGATCTTGAGCGTCACGACAGGGACCGTACCCGCGCGGGCCGGGCGGAGGTCAGGGTGGCGGTGAAGACGGACTCGCCGTCCTGTCGCCCCGACACCAGTACGGTCACCTCCCCGGATCTTTCGTTGAGCACCTGGGTCTCGATGCGGCAGGGGCTGTGCAGTTCGGCGTACCGGGCGAAGTCGGCCGTCATCGTGCTCGGCAGGAAGGGGTGCAGGCCGGACGCGGCGGTCGCGGCCTGGCGGGCCGCCTCGAACAGGACCATGCCGGGGACGTGGTCGTTGGGCCGCGGGAAGAGGACCGGGTGGCCGGTGTCGACGCGCAGGTTCCAGACGCCGGGGCGGTCGCCGGCAGCGAGGACGACGTCCTCGGCACGGTCCCGGCCCGCGGTGTGCGGCGCTATGCCCTCCAGGAGGGGAACCGGCCGGTCCAAGGCGTCCAGCCTGTCCGCCCGCAGGCGGCGGTAGGCGCGCGGTGAGGTGCAGCCGGTGCTTCCGGTGCCGCGGGCGACGAGCCGTCCCGCGCGGCGGAACTCCATCGTGGTCCGCATGCTGTGCAGCCCGCGGCCGCGGCGGCGTACCTCGGAGCACACGACGTCGAACTCGACCGGTTCGGCGGCGTCCGCCAGCAGCAGCGCGGCCGGGTCGACGCGGACCGTCATGTCCCACATGACGAAGTGCGTGTCGGCCGGGGCACCGAACTCGGCGTGCGCCAGCACCATCGAGGCCTGCCGCAACGTTTCGCCCACGACCATCGGGTCCTGGTGGCGGTCGTCCACGAGGCCGAAGAAGGGGTGGTCGGCCGGCCAGTGCGCGGTGAAGCGGAAGCGGGTGTCGGAGATTCGGGTCCACCGGGTGGGGAAGACGTCCGTCTCAGTGGTGCGATGGGCGAGTTCCTTGGTGACGACGGCGGCGGTGTGGGAGTGGGGGGCGGGGCGGTCGGTGACGGGGGAGGGCGGCGCGGGTTCTCGGGCGACTTCGGCCGATGCCGGGGGTTCCTCGGCGGTGGTGGCCGGGGGTACGGGTGCTTCGGGGGCCGGTGCGGACGGCTTCTGGATGGCAGGTGCCGACGGTTCCCGGGCGGTGGTCTGTGGCGGGTTCTCGACGGTCGTAGCGCTTCCGTTTGCCGGACGGCCCTCGCGTCCGGTCTGATCCTCGGTGAGTGCGCTTAAGGGCCCTGTCTGCGGCATGAGAACCCCCAGATCGGCTGCCTGGCCGTGGTCGACGCTTGACTAAGATACGGACGAGCCGGTTTTTTTCAAAGGGTGAGCCAAGCCCTGGAACAGGCTCTCGCGCCCTCGCCACACAGCGACTTCACAGGGATCGACGGAGATCAGGAGGCATCCGATGGCGCGACAGGAGCGCGCGATCCGCACCCGGCGGACCATCCTGGAGGCGGCAGCGGCCGTCTTCGACGAACGCGGCTACACCTCGGCGACCATCGGCGAGATCCTGGACCGGGCCGGCGTCACCAAGGGCGCGCTGTACTTCCACTTCGGCTCCAAGGAGGAGCTGGCGGTGGGGGTGTTCGAGGAGCAGCTCGCGATCACGCTCCCGCCGCAGTCCAGCAAGCTCCAGGAACTCGTCGACTCCGGTCTGGTGATGGCCCGTCGGCTGCGGTCCGAACCACTGGTGCGGGCCAGTGTGGGGCTCGCCCTCGACCAGGGGGCCATGGACCTCGACCGCACCCCGGCCTTCCGGATGTGGATCGACCAGAACACGCAGATGCTGACCGAGGCGAAGGCACGGGGCGAGCTGCTCCAGCACGTCGACGTGGCGGAGACGGCCGAGCTGCTGGTCGGCAGCTTCTCCGGGGTGCAGCTGCTGTCCCAGCTGCGCTGCCAGCGGCAGGATCTGGAGCGCCGCGTCGTCGTGCTGTTCGAGCACTTCCTGCCCAGCATCACCGTGCCGGCGGTACTGGCCCGGCTCGACATCTCGGTGGAGAGGGCCGAGCGGGTGCTGGCACAGGTCGCGACGGAGGAGGCGGCGGCCGTGCCGGCGCAGGCCTCCGTGCCCGCTCAGGCCCCCGTCTCCTCGGGGGCGTAACCGGGCCGTACGGGCCCGGCGTGGGTGTCCACAGCGGTGGAATTGTCCACAGGGTCTGACGCGTTTCGGCCACCGGTTGTACGGTCGGCACGAGTTGGTGTTCGTGCGCGTGCGGGGGAGGCGGTCGGGATGACCAGCACTGGAGCTCAGGACGAGAGCGGGACGGCGGCGAGGGCCGCCGCACTGCGCAGGCTGCCCCGCGTGCGCGGCTTCGCCGAGTGGCCGGCCGCCGGGTCGCCCAAGGACGAGGGCAAGGCCCTCCGGAAGCAGATTCCGCGCAGCTCGCACGCCTCGCTCGACCTGGACGCGTCCCGGCCCGACGCGGTGAGCGCCGTCGAGGAATCGGGCCGCGGGCGGCTGCCCGAGCTGACCCCGATCCGCGTCGGCCGCATGGCCGCCACCCCGTTCGCGTTCCTGCGCGGCGCGGCGGGACTCATGGCGTACGACCTCGCGCGCACGCCCATGACCAGGATCCGGGCCCAGCTCTGCGGTGACGCCCACGCGGCCAATTTCGGCCTGTACGGCGACGCGCGCGGCGGCCTGGTCATCGACCTGAACGACTTCGACGAGACGGTGCCCGGCCCCTGGGAGTGGGACCTCAAACGACTCGCGGCCTCCCTGGTGCTCGCGGGCCGGGTCGCCGGAGCCGACGAGGACCAGTGCCGCAAGGCGGCCTACGACGCGGCAGGCGCCTACCGCAGGACCATGCGGCTGCTGGCCAGACTCCCGGTGCTGGACGCGTGGAACGCCATCGCGGACGAGGAGCTCGTCTCCCACACCGACGCCCATGATCTGCTCGGCACGCTGGAGCGGGTCTCCGAGAAGGCCCGCCACAACACCAGCGGCCGCTTCGCGGCCAAGTCGACCGAGGCCACGGAGGACGGCGGACGCCGGTTCGTGGACGCGCCACCGGTGCTGCGGCGCGTCCCGGACGCCCAGGCCGCGGCGGTGGCCGCGGCCCTGGAGGAGTACGTCGGCACCCTCCAGGAGGACCGCCTTCCACTCCTCGCCCGGCACGCGGTGCACGACGTCGCCTTCCGCGTCGTCGGCACGGGCAGTGTCGGCACCCGGTCCTACGTCGTGCTGCTCCTGGACCACCGGGGCGAACCGCTGGTGCTCCAGGTCAAGGAGGCGCGGGCGTCGGCGCTGGTTTCGCATCTGGCGACGGCCGGTTTCCGGACGCCGGAGGCAGGCCACGAGGGCCGGCGGGTCGTGCTGGGCCAGAAGCGGATGCAGGTCGTGAGCGACAACCTGCTGGGCTGGACGACGGTGGACGGGCTGCCCTTCCAGGTCCGCCAGTTCCGCAACCGCAAGGGCAGCGTCGATCCGGCCGCCCTCGCCACCGACCAGCTGGACGACTACGGCCGCATGACCGGTGCCCTCCTGGCGCGTGCGCACGCGCACAGCGCCGACCCGCGGCTCATCGCCGGGTACTGCGGGAAGAACGAGGAGCTGGACGAGGCGATGGCGGCCTTCGCCGTGGCCTACGCGGACCGGACCGAGGCGGATCACGCGGAGCTGCTGGCGGGGGTACGGGCGGGGAAGGTCGCGGCGGAGATGGGGGTGTAGGGGATAGGGGGGTGGGGGGTTGGGGTGTAGGCGACGGGGGTGAGTGGCTGTGGGGCAATGGGTGAGGGCGTCGGCTGAGGGCTGAGGGCTGTGGGCCACGGTTGTGGGCTGTGGGTGCGGGCGGGGCATTACGGCGGTGGGCTGGCCGCGTTGCCGGGGGCCGTCGGAGTCGGCCCCCACGCCACGGCGCCGGCAGCCGTCGGTCTGGCCACCTCCCCGGTCTGTCCTCCGGGGCCGGGCCAGGCCGGTGCGTCGCCTAGGCTGGTCGGGTGACGACCCCGGAAGCTGAGCAGGATGGTGGCGACGCCGCACGGCCCGAGGCGCGGCTGGAGCGGGCCGTGCGGGCCGCCGAGCAGGCGTTGATCGAGTACGAGATCGCGGTGGAGACCTTCCGCGTCGAGGTCGAGAACTTCTCCCGGCTGCACGAACAGAAGCTCGGCCCGCTGTACGCCCGGCTCGAGGAGCTGGACGCCCGGATCCTGGAGGCCAGAGCCGCCCGCAGCGGCGACCCCGCGGACCGGCAGCGGGCGGAGGAGGCCAGAGCGCGGCTCGCCCCGATCCCCGGAGTCGAGGAACTGCTGCACGGCTGGATGGACGGCGGCGGTCTGTTCCCCGAGGCCTCCGCGATGCT
>NZ_JBEOXI010000322.1:0-7801 GCF_040296465.1 Streptomyces sp. NPDC002130 | reverse complement strand
GGAATGTCCGGACTGCAGTGGGTCGTCGACGCCTACACCCTGATGTTCGCGGCCCTGATGCTCTCGGCAGGCGCGCTCGCCGACCGCGCCGGCGCCCGCCGCGCCTACGCCTGGGGCATCGCCCTGTTCACCCTCGCTTCCCTCGCCTGCGCGCTGGCACCCGACATCGGTGTGCTGATCGCCTCGCGCGTGGCGCAGGGCGCTGCCG
Source organism: Streptomyces sp. NPDC002130 (assembly GCF_040296465.1). Classification (NCBI taxonomy): domain Bacteria; kingdom Bacillati; phylum Actinomycetota; class Actinomycetes; order Kitasatosporales; family Streptomycetaceae; genus Streptomyces; species Streptomyces sp. NPDC002130. The sequence continues at coordinate 7,593 of NZ_JBEOXI010000322.1, read as the reverse complement.
CCGCGATCGTCATGCCGGCCTCGCTGGCACTGATCCGGCAGGCCTACGAGGACGCGCGGGCGCGTGCCCGGGCCATCGCCCTGTGGACGGTCGGCGGCTCGGTGGCGATGGCCGCGGGGCCCGTGCTGGGCGGGCTGCTCACCGACACGGCCGGCTGGCGGGCGGTCTTCCTGCTCAACCTCCCCGTCGGCGCGGTGGTCCTGGGCCTGTTGCTCCGGGTGCCGCGCTCCCCGCGCCGGCCGGCCGCGCTGGACCTCGCCGGTCAGCTCACCGCCGTACTGGCCCTGTCGGGGCTGGCGTTCGCCGTGATCGAGGGCGGCCACCTGGGCTGGACCAGCGGACCCGTCCTGGGCGCTGCCGCGCTCGCGCTCGTCTCCGGGTGCGCGTTCCGCGCGGTGGAGGCACGGCACCCTCGGCCGATGGTTCCGCCGGCCATGCTGAGGGACCGCCGGGTGGCCGTCCCGCTCGCCGTCGGTTTCGCCATCAACGCCGCCTTCTACGGCGGGATCTTCCTGCTCGGGCTGTACTACCAGCAGCTGCGCGGCATGTCGGCCATCGCGGCCGGGTTGATGTTCGTGCCGCTGTCGGTGGTCGTGACGGCGACCAACCTGGTGTCGCCGCGCCTCGCCGAGCGTGTCGGGCGACGCCCCGTCATCGTCACCGGGCAGCTCGTCTTCACCGGAGCGATGCTGGCCATGCTGCCGCTCGCCGCACACACCCCGCTGTGGCTCGTGCTCGTCCTGCTGCTGCCGCTCAGCGTCGGCGGGGCGCTGGCGGTACCCGCCGTGACCGCGCTGCTGATGGACGTCGTCCCGCAGGAGCGCGCGGGAACCGCCTCCGGGCTCCTCAACTCCCTTCGCCAGACCGGTGGTGCGCTCGCCGTCGCCCTCTTCGGAGGTCTGCTCTCCGGCCCCGGCGGGGTCTTCTCCCTTCCGGGCATGCGCGTCGGCCTCCTCACGGTCGCCGCCCTCCTCCTCGCGACGGCCGCACTCGCCCGGTTCCTCCTGCCCCGTGACTGACGTGACGTCACCCCCTGCGTCCGGAAGCGGCTGCCCGCCGATCACGGGTGGCAGGCAAGTGACCGGCGGGGCCACGCCGCCGGATGGACCAACCCGCCGTTTCGCGACGTATCAGACATAATCTGCGCGATATGAAGAAATGCCATATCGCACCTCTGGCGTGCCTGGCGGCGCTGGTCGGGACGGGCCTCGGCGCCGCTCCGCCCACCGCCGCCCACACGGTCCATGTCGTAAAACCGGGAGAGTCGATCCAGAAGGCGGTGGACGCCGCCCGGTCGGGCGACACCGTGCTGCTCGCGCGCGGCACCCACTACGGGAGCGTCAACGTGACCACGCCCGGGATCACCCTGCACGGCATGGGCCGCGGCACGGTGCTCCGGCCGGCGGTGGGCACCAGCACCACCACCACTGCCCCGAGCACCGCATCGCCCCTCGCGAAGGCCGCCGACAGCTGCGCCGCGGCCGGCAACGGCATCTGTGTGACGGGCACGAAGGACCACGGCGTCGACGACGTCACCATCGCCTCCCTGACGGTGACCGGCTTCGACAAGACCGGCCTCTACGCGCATGAGGCCGACGGGCTGACCGTGCAGAATGTCACCGCGGTCGGGAACGGGGTGTGGGGCATCGCCACCGAGCACTCGCTCCGTGGCGTGTTCCGCGGCAACACGGCCCGGGACAACGGCGACGCGGGTCTGCTCCTCGCCAACACGGTGAAGGAGGAGCAGGGGGCCGCGGACACCGAGGGCACCGTGGTGGAGCACAACCGGCTGGAGGGCAACCGGATCGGCGTCACCGTCCGCCGCCTGCGCAACCTGACCGTCGAGGGCAACCACCTCACGGGCAACTGCGCGGCGGTTTTCGTCGTCGGCGACGAGAACAAGCCCAAGGCGGGCTTCGTGACCGTGCGCGCCAACCGCATCGAGCGCAACAACAAGTTCTGCCCGAAGACCGCCCGGCTGGACGCCCTGCAGGGATCCGGCATCGTGGTGACGGGCGCCGACGACAACCTGATCACTCACAACGTGATCAAGGACAACGTCGGCAACTCCCCCTTGTCGGGAGGCATCGTCCTGTTCAAGAGCCTGGTGGGCACGCCCAGCGAGCGGAACCGGATCAGCGCCAACCTGCTGCAGGGCAACTCCCCCGCAGACCTGGTCAACGCGGACCCCGGTCAGGGCAACACGTTCCAGGACAACTCCTGCGGGTCGTCCCGGCCCGTCGGCCTGTGCTGACCGCCCGCCTCGCTCTCCGTGAACCCAGGGCTCGCACGAATGCCCCGTGATCCTCGTGATTCACATGACCCAAGAAGGAAGGAAGGCGGCACATGACGACCACTCAGCCTGCCCCTGCGCCGTCCATGCGGCTGCGGGAACTCGCATTCGGGGCGGCATGTGCCGCCGCCCTGCGCGCGGCCGCCCGGCTGGGCGTCGCCGACGCCCTCGGGGACACCCCCATGGCCGTGGAGGACATCGCCGCCGCGGTGAAGACCGAACCCCGCCCGCTGCGACGGCTCCTGCGGGCCCTGTCCTGCTACGGCGTCTTCGCCGAACAGCCGGACGGGACCTTCGCCCACACCGACGTCTCCCGGCTGCTGCGCGAGGACGACCCCAACAGCCTGCGTGCCATCACGCTGTGGTGCACCGAGCCGTGGACCTGGGACGCCTGGCCGAAGCTGGACGAGGCGGTGCGCACCGGCCGCAACGTGGTGGAGGGCCTGTACGGCAAGGAGTTCTTCCCCTACCTCAACGAGGACGCCCCGGAGTCGGCCGACGTCTTCAACCGCGCCATGACCACCTCCAGCGTGCAGTCGGCGCGCGATGTCGCCGAGTTCCTCGACCTGTCGGGGAGCGCGTCGGTCGCCGACATCGGCGGCGGCCAGGGGCACGTCGTCGCGAGCCTGCTGGACAAGTACCCCACCATGCACGGGACGCTGCTCGACCTTCCCCGGGTGGTGGAGAACGCCCTGCCGAGGCTGCGCGCGGGCGGCGACCTCGCCGACCGTGCGCGCGTGGTGCCCGGCGACGTCCGGACGGCCGTCCCGGTGCAGGCCGACGTCTACGTCATCAAGAACATCCTCGAGTGGGACGACGAGAGCACCGCCCGCACGTTGCGCAACGTCCGTGAGGCCGGAGGTCCCGGCACGCGGGTCGTGGTCATCGAGAACCTCGTCGACGACACGCCCTCCATGCGGTTCAGCACCGCGATGGACCTGCTGCTGCTCCTCAACGTGGGCGGGGCGAAGCACACCACCCAGAGCATGGTGGACCGGCTGAACGAGGCGGGCCTGGTCATCGACGACATCAGCCCGGTCAACCCCTATCTGCACGCGTTCGACTGCCACGTTCCCGGCTGATCCCGACCGCGTCCCGCGGGTCCTCGTGCCCCGGGAACCACCCGCCAGACCACCGGTCGCCGGGGCCGCAGCGTCGCGGACCCGGCGACCGGTGGTCACAGGCGGTGGTCAGCCGGCCGGCTCACGCTCCCAGAGGTAGAAGCGCTGCGCCATGGCGTCCTTGGGGGAACGCCAGGTCTCGGGGTCGTACGCGCTGACGTACGCGGCCAGCCGCTCGCTGACGTCCCGGAACTCCGGATGCCCGGCGACCTTGGCGATGGCGGGGCCGGGATCGCGCTCGGCCTCGATCAGGTGCATGTACACATCGCCGAACTGGAAGAGGCTGCGCCGGGTCACCCCGACGAGCCGCGGCAGCTCCCCCCGGTCGGACTCCTCGAACACCTTGGCGATGTCGGGCGCCGATCCGGGGGCCATCCGGGCGACGATCAGAGCTTGGTGCATGGGGTGGGTCTCCGTCCGGCTCAGTCGTTCAGACGGTGCGCCGCACCGCGCTCCGCCGCGATCTTCTCGATGCGGTCGCGGATCAGGGCCATCTGCACCTTGGAATTCCGGTTGATGTTGTCCGTCATCCACTCGTCGTCGACCGGCGCGTCCGGCTTCATCGCGAAGTCCTGTGTCCAGACCATGCGCGTGCCGGCCGGTACCTCCTCGTACCGCCAGTGGATGTCCATGTGGGCGAAGGGGCCCGTCTCGACCCGGCGGGCCTTGACCGTGAGCGTCTCGCGGTCCGGCTCGCGCTCCGAGACCCAGCTCCACACGGTGCCGTTCTCGTCCGGGTGCATGGTCAGCCGGAAGGTCGTCCTGTGGCCCTCCCGGGACAGGATCTCGACGGAGGCGTACTCACTGAACAACCGAGGCCAGTTCTCCAGGTCGTTGGTCACCTCCCAGACCAGGTCCAAGGGCGCCGCGATGGTGATCTCGTTCTGTGTGTGTCCGGTCATCTCATGCTCCTGTCAGCAGTGCGCTGTTGACGAGGTCGAGGAACTGCCGGGGCGACTTGGAGCGTTCGGCGTCGGTCGGCATCGGCGTGCCGTACCGGTTCTCCAGCTCACCCACGATGCCCAGCAGGCCCAGCGAGTCGACGCCGAGGCCTTCGAAGGCCGTGTCGTCGCGGCGGAGGTCCTCCGGTGTGACGGTGACACCGGTGCACTTCTTCATGAGTTCGGCCAGCTCTTCCACAGTGATGCGGTCGGTCATGCCATTCCCTTCCTCTCCTGCTCCGCGGCGCCTCGCTACGAGGCGTCGGTGGCGCCGTGCCGCAGCACGAGCGCCGAGTTCGACCCCATGAGTCCCCGGCTGAGAAGCAGCGCCGTGCGTACCTCGGCGGTACGGGCCCGGCCGGTCACGAGGTCGAGGTCGTGACAGAGGTCGAAGACATGGGGGGTGGGCGGGATCAGGCCGTGCTCCATCGAGAGCACCGCTGTCGCGGCGTCGATCAGCGGCGCCGCGCAGTAGGCCCGGCCGATCCCGGTCTTCGGCGCGGTGACGGGCACGCGGGTGCCGTGCGCCCCGAGAGCATCGGCGATGGCCAGGGCCTCGGCGCGGTCCGCCTCCGGGATGCCGAGGGCGTCGGCGAAGACGACGTCGATGTCCTCGGGAGCGCAGTCGGCCTCGGTCAGGGCTCCTCGGATGGCCTGCGCGAGCCCTTCCCGGGACTCCTCCCAGCGGGAGGCTCCCGTGAAGGTCGCCGCGTGTCCGGCCAGGTGGGCCCGTACGGGCGCGCCCCGTGCCCGGGCCGTCCCCTCGGCCTCCACCACGACCATTGCGCCGCCCTCGGCGGGCACGAACCCGCAGGCAGCGGACGTGAACGGGCGGTAGGCACGGGTCGGGTCGTCGACCGTGCTGAGCTCTGGGTAGCCGAGCTGGCAGACCACCGAGTAGGGAGCGATCGGCGCCTCGGTCGCACCGGCCACGATCACGTCGGTGCCGCGCCGCACGGCCCGCGCCGCGTGGGCGAGGGCGTCCAGGCCACCGGCCTCGTCGGCGGCGACGACCGAGCAGGGTCCCTTGAAGCCCCGGCGGATGGAGATCTGGCCGGTGCTGGCGGCGTAGAACCAGGCGATGGACTGGTACGGGCCGACGAAGCGACTGCCCTTGCCCCACAGCTGCTGGAGTTCGCGCTGTCCGAACTCGCCGCCGCCGGAACCGGCCGCGGTGACCACGCCCACGGAGAACGGCGCCTCGTCGGTCTCGGGCCGGTGGAGCCGGGCGTCGTCCAGCGCGAGGTCGGCCGCGGCCATCGCGAAGTGGGTGAACCGGTCGGTCTGGACCAGGAAGCGTTCCTCGATCGCCGTCGACGGGTCGAAGTCGCGCACCTGGCCCGCCACCCGCAGCGGCAGGTGTTCACAGCCCTCCCGGGTGATCCGCTCCAGGGCGCTGATGCCCTCCGTGGTGGACTTCCAGAAGGTCTCGGTACTGGCTCCGTTGGGCGCGACCACACCGATTCCCGTGACGGCCGCGCGCCGTGGGCGGGGTTCACTCATCGTGTCTTCTCCCTCGGCCGGTTCATGACCACCGCGGACTGGAAGCCGCCGAACCCGCTGCCCACCGAGAGCACGCCGGCGAGCTTGCGCTCCCGAGCGACACGCGGGACGTAGTCCAGGTCGCACTCGGGATCGGGGGTCTCGTAGTTGGCGGTCGGCGGTACCACCTGGTGGGCCAGGGCCAGCACACAGGCGACGAGCTCGATCGCTCCGATGGCGCCCAGGGAGTGGCCCACCATCGACTTGATGGAACTCATGGGGGTGTCGTAGGCGTGCGGGCCCAGCACCCGTTTCACCGCGGCGGTCTCGTGGCGGTCGTTCTGCTTGGTGCCCGACCCGTGGGCGTTGACGTAGTCGATCTCGGTCGGGTCGAGCCGTGCGTGGTCCAGGGCGTCCTCGATGGCGCGGGCCATCTCCACGCCCTCGCTGGTGAGGCCGGTCATGTGGTAGGCGTTGCCGAACGTGGCGTAGCCGCCGAGTTCGCAGTACACGCGGGCGCCGCGGGCCCGGGCGTGCTCCAGCTCCTCCAGGACGAGTACGGCGCCGCCCTCGCCCATGACGAACCCGTCGCGGTCGGCGTCGAAGGGACGCGAGGCGTGGGCCGGGTCGTCGTTGTTCGGGGACGTGGCCTTGATCGCGTCGAAGCACGCCATGGTGATCGGGGAGATCGGCGAGTCCGAGGCACCGGCTATGCACACGTCGGCCCGGCCCTCCTGCACGGTGTGGAAGGCGTACCCGACCGCGTCGAGCCCGGAGGTGCAGCCCGTGGAGACGGTCTGCACCGGGCCGCGCGCCCCGAAGCGCTCCGCCACCGTCGAGGCGAGCGTGCTGGGCGAGAACGCGCGGTGCAGTTCCGGGCCCGCCTTGCGGTGGTCCACGTCCCAGTGCTGTCCGCTGCTGCTGACCAGGACGTAGTCGTGCTCCAGCCGGGTGGTGCCGCCGACCGCGGTGCCCAGCGAGACACCGACGCGCCACGGGTCCTCGGCGCTCACGTCGAGACCGGCGTCCCGTACCGCTTCGTCGCCCGCGACCAGTGCGAACTGGATGTAGCGGTCGCAGCGTTCCACGTCCCGCGCGTCCAGACCGTGGGCTGCCGGGTCGAAGTCGCACTCGGCGGCGATCCGGGAACGCAGACCGGACGGGTCGAAGAACGTGATGGCCCGGGTCGCCGTACGCCCGTCCGCCAGGAGGTTCCAGAACGCCGGTACGCCTATGCCGCCGGGAGCGACGATGCCTATGCCGGTGACCACCACTCGTCGCGTCATGACCGGACCTGACGTCGTGCGGCCGCCTCCGCTCCCACCACCGCGGACTCGGCGTCGGTTTCCTCGGTGTCGACGTGGCCCAGCGGCGGGCTCGGGGCCAGCGGGCCGAGGTGGAAGACCATCCGCGCCTCCACGTCGCCGACGTTGCGGAAGCGGTGGCGCACGTTGAGCGGGATCAGCAGCCCCTGCTCGGGCTGCAGCGGGTGCGGCTCGCCGTCGAGGTCCACCTCCAGCTGCCCGCACACCACGTACACGAACTCCTCGGAGTACGGGTGGTAGTGCTCGGCGATGCGGTCACCGGGCTCGATGAGGGCCACGCCCATGAAACCGCTGGTGGCGCCGACCGCGGCCGGAGTGAGCATGGCACGCAGGTCACCGCCTCGCCGGCGGTTCGGCTCGACGTCGCTCATGCTCACGATTTTCGGACGAGATGTGATCACGCGTTCCTCCGTAGATGTGCTGCACCACCG